>CAVHWG010000112.1:0-5364 GCA_963639645.1 Firmicutes bacterium TM09-10
CACCGGATGCCTTGAATATCTGACGGATCTCGGCATGACCGATCACCTTCTCCTCGAATATCGGATCCAGCATACCCTTCATAGCAGCTTCCACGTCCTCGATCGCGTTATAGATAACCTTGTAGAGACGGATATCTACGCCTTCATTATCCGCTGTCACCTTTGCAACAGGATCCGGACGAACGTTAAATCCAATGATGATCGCATTGGAAGCGGATGCAAGGATAACATCGGACTCGTTGATCGCACCAACGCCGCCGTGGATGACCTTAACAACAACTTCTTCGTTGGACAGTTTCACAAGTGACTGCTTCACTGCCTCAACAGAACCCTGAACGTCTGCCTTGACGATGAGGTCAAGTTCTTTCATGTTACCGGACTGGATCTGTGAGAACAGATCGTCAAGTGACATCTTCGCCTTGGTATCCTCGATCAGACGGTTCTTCTCCTCAGAAATATAAGTGTCCGCAAAGGCCTTTGCTTCCTTATCGGAATCGCAGACAACAAATGTCTCACCTGCAGCAGGAACACTGTTAAGGCCAAGAATCTCAACTGGTGTTGAAGGGATTGCCTTCTTCACACGCGCACCCTTGTCATCGATCATCGCACGTACTTTACCATAACTGCTTCCGCAGGCGATGGAATCACCGACGTGAAGCGTACCCTTCTGAACAAGAACAGTTGCAACCGCACCGCGTCCCTTATCCAGCTGTGCCTCAACGACAAGACCTCTCGCATTACGGTTCGGATTCGCCTTGAGCTCTAATACTTCAGCTGTCAGAAGGATCATCTCAAGGAGATTGTCGATACCTTCCTTAGTATGTGCAGAAACCGGACAGAAAATCGTGCTTCCGCCCCAATCTTCCGGAATCAGCTCATACTCGGACAGCTCCTGTTTTACTTTTTCGATATTGGCACTCGGCTTATCGATCTTGTTGACAGCAACAATGATCTCGACACCGGCTGCCTTTGCATGGTTGATTGCCTCTACCGTCTGTGGCATAACACCGTCATCTGCAGCGACAACAAGGATTGCAATATCCGTTGAATTTGCACCACGCATACGCATTGCGGTAAACGCCTCATGTCCCGGAGTATCCAGAAATGTGATGTTCTGTCCGTTGATGGATACAACGGATGCACCGATGTGCTGTGTGATACCACCGGCCTCACGGTCAGTCACACGGGTGGAACGGATCGCATCAAGTAAGGATGTCTTACCGTGATCAACGTGTCCCATAACGCAGACAACCGGTGGACGTGCAACCATATCATCCGGATTCTCTTCATCTTCCTTGAGGAGTTCGGCGATCACGTCAATCTTCTCCTCCGGCTCACAGATGTAGTTAAATTCCAATGCGATCTCTTCTGCCGCATCAAAATCAACTTCCTGATTTACCGTTACCATCTGTCCCTTCATGAACAGCTTCTTTACGATCACGGATGGCTGAACCTTCATCTTGTCGGCAAGCTCACGGATCGTCATCTTCTCCGGAAGAGTGATGGTCTTGATTACCTCTTCATCTTCCTTCGGCTTCTGTGGCTGCTGTTGTGGCTTCTTCTTACCACCGTGCTTCTCTAAGTTTACATAATTCTCCTGACGCTTTCCGCCAAGCTTATCATGCTCCTGTCTTCTGTTGTTATTATTGTTTCTGCGATCGTTGGAACGGCTCTCTTTGCCTCTTACATCATCCGGAGCAGCGGCTGCGCTCTCCTTGTTGAAGCGATTGATTTCCTTATCCAGACGGCCTCTGCTATTGCCACGATCATTTCTGTCTCCACCGCGGCTGCCACGGTCGTTTCTGTCTCCATTCGGACGGTTTCCACCGAATCCGCCACGATTGCCGCGATCATTTCTGTCTCCGTTCGGACGGTTAGTGCGATCGTTACGATCATTATTCGGACGATTACCGCGATCATTGCGTTCTCCGTTCGGACGATTTCCACGATCATTTCTGTCGTTTGAACGGTTATTATTCTGCTGACGCGGCTTATCGCTGCTCTGTGCTTTTGCCGGACGTGACTCTGCGAACTCATCCACATTGTTTGCGGTACGCTCACTGATTGGGCGCATTGCACGCTCGCCTACCGGGCGCGGACGGATGATACTATGCTGTTCCGGCCTGGAAGCACCGTTGTTGTCCCTTCTCGGTCCGCGGTTACCACGGTTGTTTCCGTTACCGTTTCCCCCCTGTCCTGGTCTTCTTGACTGTTTGCTGTACTGTGCATTAAAGACTGCGGAGATGCTGGATTTCTTCTTTGGGCGCTCCTTGGCGTCTGTTCCCTTGTTGTCCTTCTTCTCCTCCGTCTTAGGTGCCGGCTTCGCCTCTGCCTTTGGAGCAGGCTTTGCGTCCGCCTTCGGAGCAGCCTTCGGTGCTGCATCCTTCTTTGTAAATTTGTTTCGTACAACCTTCTGCGCATCATCCTCAAGACCGCTTGACGCACTCTTGACTGCATATTCTGTTATACTTAACGCATCAATAATTTCCTGTGATTTTATATTTAACTCTTTTGCGAGTTCATGAACTCTCATTTTTGCCATAAATGAATTACCTCCGTTATTCAGTTTTTATCATCTCAAGCTTGCTCTCCACTGCTTTTGCCAGATTCTCATCAACGACTGCGAGGGACGCACGAAACTCTTTTCCGATACATCTTCCAAGCTCTTCCTTGCTTCCATAGCAGTAACATGGCACATGGTAAAAATCCGTCATATTGAAGAAACTCTTCTTCGTGTTCTCGGATGCCTCCGCAGAGACAATGACCAGATAGGCCTGACCGGACTTCACCGCTTTCTCCGTGGAAAATTCGCCGCTCACTACATTACCTGACTTCGCTGCAATTCCCAGCATGGATAACACTTTATCATTTTGCAAATGTACTCATCTCCTTTTCCAGATTGTCGTACACCGCATCCGGGATTGCAACCTTAAGGGAACGCTCCAGTCCCTTGGACTTTCTGGCTTTCTTCAGGCATTCCGGATCCGCGCAGATATATGCGCCTCGTCCGTTCTTCTTACCGGTCGCATCAAGGAGCACTTCCTCCTCCGTCTTAATGACACGGATCAGTTCTTTTTTCGCCTTCATCTCACCACAGCCCACGCACCGGCGCATTGGGATCTTCTTATTTGCCATAATTATTCCTCTGAACCAGACTCATCGACTGCGTTCTCGTCAGACTCATAATTCTCATCAGAGTCGTAGTCTTCATAATATCCGTCCTCATCCTCATAATCATCTTCGTAATCATTCTCATAATCAATGAAATCACCGGACTCACGCGCCTGTGTCTCACTCTTGATATCGATCTTGAATCCTGTAAGTCTTGCTGCAAGTCTTGCATTCTGACCTTCCTTACCGATTGCAAGGGATAACTGATAATCCGGAACAACAACCTTGGCTGCCTTCTCGTCCGCATCTGCGATAACGGAGATAACCTTTGCAGGGCTTAATGCGTTCTGGATCAGGATTGCCGGATTCTCATCCCATGTGATGATATCGATTTTCTCGCCGCGCAGCTCGTTTACGATTGCATTAACACGCGCACCATTCATACCGACACATGCACCTACCGGATCAACATCCGGGTCATTGGACCATACCGCAATCTTGGTTCTACTTCCTGCCTCACGGGAAATAGCCTTGATCTCGACGATTCCCTCACGAACCTCGGCTACCTCGGACTCAAACAGTCTCTTGACAAGTTCCGGATGCGTTCTTGAAACAAGGATCTTCGGTCCCTTCGGTGTTGCTTTAACCTCAAGAATGTAAACCTTGATTCTCTCAGTTGGCTGGAATACCTCGCCTTTGATCTGCTCACTCTCTGTCAGAAGCGCATCGGCCTTGCCGAGGTTGATGCTGACATTGCGTCCGACATAACGCTGAACAATACCGGTTACTACTTCTTTCTCAAGTCCGTTGTACTCATCGTAGATCACCTTGCGCTCTTCCTCGCGGATTTTCTGTAAGATGACATTCTTCGCATTCTGTGTCGCGATACGTCCGAACTCCTTGGATTTTACCTCAACCTGAACAATATCACCAAGCTCATACTTTCTGTTGATCATCTGTGCATTGACAAGTGAGATCTGCTCAATCGGATCCTCCACTTCCTCAACAACGGTCTTTTCCTGAAAACAATGATATTCGCAAGTCTCTGGATCAATGACAACTTTTACATTGTCTGCCTTGCCGAAATGGTTCTTGCAGGCTGTCAGCAGAGAATTCTCAATCGCCTCAAGCAAAGTTTCTTTGCTGATGTTTTTCTCCTGTTCCAATATGTTTAACGCTTCTAATAACTCATTATGCATGATTCTTTCCTCCTATTTGTTGTGTTATCTTACGCTAAATTTTCGAAAAATAATACAATACATCCGACTACCAGATGACTGCCTGACGAATCAATGCAATCTCCGTTCTCGGGAATGTACGGTTGTCTCCGTTCTCATCCGTGATCGTCACGCTGTCCTTGTCGTAAGCTTTCAGTGTTCCGACAAACTCCTTGCAGCGATCGATGGCACGGTAGGTGCGGATTTCAACATCCTTGCCCATATTGCGAACGAAATCCTTTTCCTTCTTAAGAGGTCTTCCAAGTCCCGGAGAACTTACCTCAAAGGTGTACGAATCAGGAATAAAGTCTTCTCTGTCAAGTATCTCGTTCATCTCTCTCGCAACAGCTTCACAGTCATTCACCGTGATACCGCCTTCTTTGTCAATGTACGCACGAAGATACCAGACACTACCTTCCTTCACATATTCCACATCCACCAATTCAAAATTCATTCTTTCCAGGATCGGCAGAATGAGGCTTTCTGTCTTTGCTTCGTAAATATCTGCCTTAGACATATGCTTCCACCTCTTTTCTATAGGGTCTAAAACGTGAATTGAGAGAGGACCGATGCCCTCTCTCAACCTAGTTGACTATGTTACTAAAATGAATCATAACACTCTTTTCTTCTTATTTCAAGGGAAAAAGCGTAATTTCTCGCATTTTTTCTAAAATAAAATAGGAAGGAACTTCCTATGAATCCAAAAAGACAGATGTGAATTTCACATCTGTCTTAAGCAGTCCGTACGGGAATCGAACCCGTGTTTCCGCCGTGAGAGGGCGGCGTCTTAACCGCTTGACCAACGAACCGTTTATTATACTAACATGAGCAAGTCCTTTCGTCAAGCACTTTTTTCATTTCATTCAAAAATATTTTTCAGCCATAATTATCCGTGCATAAATACAAAAAAGACAGATGTGAATTTCACATCTGTCTTAAGCAGTCCGTACGGGAATCGAACCCGTGTTTCCGCCGTGAGAGGGCGGCGTCTTAACCGCTTGACCAACGAACCGTTTATTATACTAACATGAGCAAG
>CAVHWG010000113.1:0-19558 GCA_963639645.1 Firmicutes bacterium TM09-10
GTCTCGACCTCAATGTGACGATTAGCGGAAGTGACAGGGCAGATTACATTAATCAGTGCGTTAAGGCAATGATTCAGAAATCCATTCGAGATAAGGTAGAGGATGCGTGCGGTGCTGGCGGTCTTATCCTTAAGCCTAATGGTACATATAATCCGGCTGGGGCAATCGACTATGTAATGCCCGGCAGCTTCGCGGTCACAGAGAAGAACAGCAACGGAGATATCCTTGGTATTATCTTCATTGACCGGAGAATCAAAGGGGATGATTACTATACCAGATTGGAGTATCAGCATTTCACTTCTGCTATTGGCGAGGATGGGGAGAGTGCAGGACGTACATATACGATCGAAAATAAGGCTTTCAAGTCAAGGGGCAAGGATAGCCTTGGCCGAAGCATTAATCTGACGGACGTACCAGAGTGGAAAGACATCCCGGAGTCAATCAGTATTTCCAATGTGGAAAAACCGCTGTTTGGCTATTTTAAGATGCCATACAACAATACAATCGATTACGAATCGCCGGAGGGTGTGGCAGTATTTGCGAACTGCATCGAGGAATTGCGCAATCTGGATGTAGCATGGAGCCGAAAAGATGATGAGGTGGACGATTCCCAGCATATCACATTTATCGATGAAAATGCGCTGATGAAACGTGATAAGAATACCGGGGATAAGGCAAGGGTTGAACTTCCGAGATTTGTAAAGGGCTTAAAGATGGGAGTTGATGCACAGAACACGATTGATGAGCATGTACCGACACTGCTGACGGATCAGAGAGTTGCCGATATCAATTCTATTCTTTCCATGATTTCCACCAAGGCGGGGTTTTCGCAAGGACAGTTTGTACTTGATCGTAAGACTGGCATTGCCACAGCGACCGAGATTGAGAGCGACGATAGCGAGACGGTGGAGACAATCACAGATATCAGAAATGCACTCAAGACGGCGATCAAGGATCTTGTGTATGCGTTGGATAAGTATTGTGACGTATTCTTTGATATGCCGAGCGGTTACGTCAATGCACTGGACGAAGATATGGCGGATGAAGATATATTCTATTTCAAGGATCTGCTGGCATCGTTTGAACAGGATCGCACCCGCGCATATCAGCTGGCGATGAACAAGATGTATAGTAAGCGTAAGTATCTCAAAGAGTATGAGGGATTCAATGATCAGGAAATCGATGAGATGTTTGCGGAGATCGAGAAAGAGAATGCTGGAGAACAGAGCAGTCTGTTCGGCGAGGAGTAAGCCATGCAGTATAACAGGACTGTAGGATGTGTGGATATCCATATTGATACTAAGCGCATTGATAACAATATACGGAATGCGCAGAAAGCGCTTAATGAACAAGTAGCAGCTGATTGTGATGAATATGTTCCATTCGCGAATGGCGCGTTGCTAAGCTCAGTGAATTATCCGGATGGAATATATGGCGGAGAAATCGAATGGAATACACCATATGCTCATTATCAGTATGAGGGAATAGTATACGGACCGAATATTCCAAAGTTTGATGAAGAGGGTAATCTGATCGGATTCTGGTCTCCGCCCCAAAAACATTCAGAAGACAGACCATTGCATTATCACACACCTGGCACGTCAGATCATTGGTTTGAGCGGGCAAAGGAAACGCATGGCAAGCAGTGGATTGATTTGGTTAAGAGAGAGGTAGGCAAAGGATAGGTGCTGACACCGGATTATTTCTATGGAAAGTCTGACAAGTTAATAGAGATGTACCAAGAACTCGAAGATTGGATTCTGCAAGACATTGCTATGCGTCTTGTTTCGGCAGGCTCGTTATCCGGTACCGCTGATCGTGAACTGTGGAAGCTCCAACAGATGGGATTGCATCGACAGGAGATTATCAAACGCATCTCACAGCTTACAGGGAAAAGCAGAAATGAAGTGCGCCGTCTCCTAAGGGATAGCGTGCTTACTTCGTTTTCGGATGATCAGAGTGTTTTGGAACGATTGGCAAGTGTGCAACCGCCACTCGAAAATAATGCCGTGATTGCTGCTATGAATGCAGAGATGATGAAGACGTTCGGAGAGTTGAGCAACCTCACGAATACGACCATTGACCAATCACAGAGAGATCTACTGAATTTGATGAATGAAGTGGATTTCCGAGTGGCAAGTGGTTTACAGTCTTATAGTAGTGCAATATGTGAGGTACTAGATCGATATGCCGAGAATGGAATGAATGTAAGCTATCCAACCGGATCGCGTCGGTCATTGGAAGCGGCAGTGCGGTGTTGCATAGTAACATCGATGAATCAGACGGCGGCACAGGTTACGAATAAGTATATTGTTGAGGCAAGCGCGGAGTATGTTCTTGTATCTGCTCATATGGGAGCGCGACATGATAAGAATAATCCGACAGGATTGCAGTCGCACGATCATTGGCAAGGCAAGGTATATAAGATTCGTGGCGCTGATCCGGATGCACTGAATCTTCTTGAAGCTACCGGGTATGATATAGATCCGCAGACTGGAGAGGGGCATGTGGTTAACCCGTTGGGATTGCATGGGTATAATTGCCGACATTCGCATAAGCCTTGGGACAAGTCCTTGCGCAATCCATATGTGGATGAAAACGGCAATCCAAAGATAGATGTACATGAGAGCCAAAAACTGTACGATCTGCAGCAGAGACAAAGAGCGATGGAGCGGGCAATCCGAAAGACAAAACGTCAGCTTATTATGAAAGAACAGGAGATGAAAGCATTTCCGGATGATCTGAATCTGCAGAGCGATTATGATAAGTTGTCCTCAAGACTCCGAGAGCAGAACCGTGCATATGGCGTATTTTGTGCAGAGAATGATTTACAAAGGCAGTATGATCGTGTTAAGGTTGCTGGATTCAAAAAAGAGCAGGCAAAGAAGGCGAATGGCAGAGCATCTGTATATGCAAATCAAGTTGCTGCCAAAAGAATACCTCAGATACCGGCAAGCACAATAACCGAAAAGATACATAATGGTCAGTATTCTACTAGGTTGAGCTCGCAACAGTTTGATAAGCATGTACCAGGCACCGCTAAGTATGAGGAATATCTGAATACAAGATTGTCTGGTGGTGGAAATCCTCAGAGTGTAATCACGATAAGCAAGGATGAAGCACAGAAAATCATTGAAACAAAGGCGGGAACTGGTATAATTAAGGTAGATAGAAATGGTAATGCCAGGCCACAGGAACAAATAACATGTGACAATATTATTGGTCAGTATTATTATGATGGCCAGTATATTGATACGAATAAGGCTGTCATTCATTATGGCAAGAGAAATTCTCACATAGTTCCGGTAAAGGGAGATAATTATGATTAACTTGTGGAAATATGAATATGGGGAAAAAGTAAAAATCGTAGATATTGACAATCGTGTTTTTATCGGAATGCCACAGGAAGTGACGGATAAGGATGAGCGCACGGATGAAGAAAGACCGGAGATCGGAATAACGGTTGATGTTGATGGTTCGTTGGTTGAATTTTTCCAAAGTGATATTAAGTCGATAGAATATGCATAATGCATTTGAATTGAGAGTTTGGTACAAAAACATGTTCAATCTGATGTATTATAATATTGCAAGCGGATTTATTCCACTAACTATTTTATAGTTCTCCCAATTACTTTCATTACTCAGGAAAAGCGCCTTGAAATATAGGCGCTTTTTGCGTGTTTAAAATTGGTACAAATCTTTAACAACCCTATGATAAAATTGTATTAACAAATGAAAAGCACCGGACGGAGCGCAGGAATCCGTTCGCTACCCTACAAAAATTATAGGATGGTCGATATGGCACGTCCTATTTGGGGCGTGCTTTTTCTTTTGAAATTGCCAGCTATGGATCAAATAGCAACTCATTCGTGCCGGGCTGACCGGATTAACAACTTTTAAGAAAGAGAGGAACTTGTAAATGAATATTATCGACAAACTGAAATCTCTTGGAGTGGAAATCACTGATGAGATTGAAAAGGCTTTAGCGGGGGATTGGTTAAGCGAATCCGAGGTAAACAAGAAACTTGCAAAGATGCAGGTTCTTGAAGATGAAAACAAGGATCTTAAGGAGAAACGCGATTCTCTCGAAAAGGATCTGCAGTCAATGAAAGATTCTGCTTCCGACTCTGATGCACTGAATCAGAAAATTACAGATCTGACCAATACTCTTGAAAAAGAGCGGAAGGAACGCAAGGAGAAAGATGAGATTGCAAGACTTGACAGCCTTGTGACGGATTTCTTTGCAGACAAGCACTTTGTCAACGCCATTACGGCGGATGCAATCAAGAAACAGCTTGTTGAGACGCTTAATTCTGATGAGGCGCGCGGCAAGAGCGTTTCTGATCTGTTCGATGCTATCGTCAAGGACGAGAAGGGCGATTACAAGCCGGATATCATCATTGATGATAAGACATTCAAGGCGCAGCAGAGCCGCAGCCGGATTGTTGGTAACAATTTTGGACAGCCGGACGGAGCGCAGCTCTCTATGGCTGAACTTATGAAACTTAAGAATCAGAATCCGGATATGGATATCACACCATATCTGAAAAAGGGAAAGGAGAAATAATCAATGGCATTATTCGATTTAGTTAATTTTAACGGCGAAGTATTTGACGCTGCGGTGCGTGAGACACCGAACCTTCGTCTGAATGAGCTTCTCAGCTGTGGCGCTATTGTAGAGCGCAGCGAGTATGCTTCGATGCTTCCGGATCAGAAGGGCGGCAACTTTATCACAACGCTGATCAAGGCACGCTTATCCGGAAAGACCGTGAACTATGACGGCAAGACAGACATCACCGCAGAGGAGCGCGGAAATTATTCTATGGGACGTATCGTTGTCGGACGTGCGCAGGGATGGACTGAGAAAGATTTCGTATCTGACATCTCCGGCGATGACTATTCTGCAGCAGCGGGAGAAATCGCAGAGTTTTGGGATGATGTAGACCAGGATACACTTCTCAGCATACTCAAAGGTGTGTTCTCTATGAACACCGGAGAAGGTAAGAACTTCGTAACGAAGCACACCTATGATATCTCAGCAAATGAGGATGGCACTTTCGGCGCTACAACGCTCAACACCGGTATGCAGGTGGCACTTGGCGACAAGAAAGCGAACTTCGCACTTGCCGTTATGCATTCTCGCACAGCTACCATTCTAGAGAATCTTAACCTCTTGGAGTACATGAAGTACACAGACGGCAACGGAATTGAAAGAAATCTTCCGCTGGCAACCTTAAACGGCAGAATCGTGCTTGTAGACGATACCATGCCGACAAGACAGGTTGATGCCAAGTATGAGAAGTCTGCGGACACTACAGTACAGGAAGGAAAGACCTACTACACTGTAACCGGTAAGGAGTACAAGGCTGTTGCTTCTCCGACTGGTAATCCGTCAGAGTCAAGCTACTATGAGAAAACATCTGATGCATACACAGAGTATACAACTTATGTTCTTGGAAACGGAGCGATTGAGTACACCAACTGTGGCGTGAAAGTTCCGTCCGAAATGGATCGCAATCCTGCAAAGAACGGTGGCGAGACGACTCTGTATTCAAGACAGAGAAAGGTCTTTGCTCCTTATGGTATCTCTTGGAAGAATACAAGCATTGTATCTCCGACTGCCGAGGAACTTGAGACCGGAACCAATTGGGAGATTGCTCATAACAATTCTTCTGATGCAAATGCTACTTATCCGATCAAGGCAATCAATATTATGCGAATCATTACCAGAGGGTAGTAGAAAGGGGATTCCAAGATGAAATACACCACGTATGACTTCTACAAAGAAAAATACTATGGGGATTCTATCGGGGAATCCCTTTTCCCTAAATGGGAAGATCGCGCGGCAGATAAGCTTGATCAGCTGACCTACGGGCATATCGATGATGGAACAAAGTCGGAGTTTGACGAGCGGATTCAGAAAGCCACATGCGCGCTTGCTGATCTGCTCTATCAGATCGACTACAAGACGGCTCATGCGAATGATCCTAAGAATGGCAACATCAAGTCGATGTCCTCCGGTGGTCAGTCAATCAGCTTTGGAAGCAACGAGACACTTGTTGATAAGGTGCTGGGAGATAAGGCGGCGCAGAATCGTTTGTGCTATGACGCGGTATGCGAATATCTGTCCGGCACCGGATTGCTTTATGCAGGGGTGGAATAATGTTGGGATTGTTTTACAACGATACGGTTACACTTTTCAACCGCTTTTATGATCCGGATACGGATGAAGAGAAGTATTATCCGACACTTTTGGAAAACGTGAATTTGGCGGAAACCAAGGGCGCGAATGTGACCAAGAGCGGCATGGATAGCGCGGATACTTCAAAGCTGTTCATTGATCTTGGGACTTTACCCAAGAAATACATGGAGCCTAAAGCGTGGGATGCACTTTCAGAGGCGGAGAAGGCGAATTACATCACATTCCATCCGACAGACGATTTCTTTATTAAAGGAGATCAGACAAGCCTTGAGTTGCCGGAATCGTGTGTTTATGAGTGGGCGCATGACGCTATGGACTCTGTATACAAGGTAACAACGGTAGATAAGTATGAGGACATTATGCCTCACTTTGAAGTAGGAGGTGTGTGATGGCAGACGTAGAGCATTTGACCGTGAGAGACGCGGAGAATGCGGCAAGCGCCATTCTTGCATTGGTGCTTAAGTATCCGAAGTTTCCCAAGACATTCAAGGCAAATAATAAAACGGTACTGTGGACGAAGCTGGCGGATACCACGTCAATCGGGATTTATCCGTTGCAGGGTGCTCAGTATATCGAGAAATACGTGAGCGGAAATTACACCGCCCAGTTTCCGTTCGAGATCGTGTTTCAGAGCTCGCCGAGCACAAATAAGGAGTCTATCGATGCGCAGAGCGTCCTTGATGGCTTAGCAAAGTGGCTCGAAGCGGCGGGCGTTGAATTTAAAGATGATCACACGCAGCTTGAATCTATCGAACGTACATCGGTGGTATTTCCGGTGCAGCAGGACACAAAGCAGATCGGCTATGGTGTGAATATGAAACTTAAATATTTTTTCAAGAAATAAGGAGGAACTATACATGGCATTAGATCGTACCAACATGGTGTCCTTATTGGACATCGGAGCACTTACTAGCTCTACAGAGAAACTTGTCGAGATGGGCGATGGTTACACGGAACTGACAGAGGACTGGGGACCAAACACCGAATCTAAGCAGTATGTAAATATGAAGAATGCATCCAATACAGTAAAGGGATATGCGTTTTCTATGACGCCATCCCGCGAATATCTGTCTGATGATATGCAGACCGCAATTGACACGCTGTTCAAGACATTCCCGACGGGGGATACATGTAATACATATTATTACAGATTTTACAAGACTGATATTAAATCTAACACAGGTGATTGTATTCGCCTTCCGATTACAGTTTGCCCGTCAAGTACCGGTGGATCAGGTGGAGATACCCTTACATCTTCTATCCAGATTAATGGTAATGGAGAAGTGGAACCGGGAACAATCACAATCGGATCTGACGGCTCATTTACTTGGAAAGCAAAGACGAGCGCCGAATCATAGGAATAGGTGTTAATCAACAATTAGCATATTCGGGACGCGTACCTCTCTTTCGCGCCCCGAATTAAGAGAGGATGGTAATTATTATGGAAAATAGATTAAGTTTTGACGATGGTGTGAGAAAAATCAGCATCTATAACGAAGAAGAGGAACTTTTGACGGTGCTGCGGATCAACGTTGCGGACGCTGATACAGCAAGAAGGTTTGTTGAATTGATCCAGAATCTCGAGCAGATCGCTGATTCTGGAAGTGGAATGGCGGATGTATTCAAAGAGAAATACAAGGAGTATGAGAGCCAGAGTTTTGATGCCCTTCCGGATGATGTGAAAATGGACATCATTGTAGATGCATCCAAGGTTCGCATTGACGTTTTAAACCGGATGATCGCGGAGATTGATGCTTTATTCGGCAAAGACACGATCCACAACATCTTCAATGAGTGCTATGAGCGCCATGAGGATTTCACGCCGGACGAGGACGCACTGATTGACTTCGTGAATAAGGTAATGCCGGTTATGAATGAACTGTTTTCAATGCGAAACGAGGAGATACGCAAGAAGTATTCTCCGAACCGCGCAGCGCGCAGAGAGAACAATCGTAATAAGAACAACCGAAACAAAAACAACCACAACAAGACTAGAAATCAGCTGAATAAGGGCACAAAGAATGAATAATGTTCTGATCGATGATCTGCCGGAAGAGTGGCGCGGATATAAAGTGAATACGGATTTTACAATTGGAATCCAGATGTTGCAGGCAAAGTATGATCGGGAACTGACGGATTATGAGAAAAGCGAGACGTTTGTGTGGCTTATGTTCGCGGATGAGGATGAGAATGGCGGTGAATATCTGCGCGATCATCCTCAAGGCGAGGAACTTGGCGAGTGCGTAGAGTGGTTTCTTTCCGGATGGTTTCACGATAATCCGGACACGGACGGCGATAAGACGCGCGTGGTTGATTATGACATTGATCAGTGGCGCATCTATGCTGATTTCCGGCAGATCTATGGGATTGACTTTGCAAGCATTGATTATATGCATTGGTGGATGTTCTGTGGTTTGCTTTGGAATATGCCTTTCAAGCAGTCCAGCTTCTTGCTGGTAGTGTCAAAGCGGCAGGAGAAGCCGGTAAACGGTTCGACACCGGAATATCGCAAGGCATTGGCAAAAGCACAGAAGATATATGCTCTGGATCAGCCGGAGCAGAAGAGAGAGTTTACAGAGGACGAGAAGAGTGCCATTGATGATTATGATCGCATGATGGCAGAGTTACGCGGCAGAAAGTAGGTGAGTAGATGTCTGATTATGATGGATCGATTAAGATTGACACAAAAATAGATACGAAGAATGTTTCGAACCAGATGCGCACATTAGAGAATCGATTATCGAAATTCGCAAAAAAGGCGTCTGCAGTAACCGATGAGATGCGTAAGATGGAATCTGCAAAGATTCCGACAGATGAATTTGCGGCTGCACAGAAGCAGATAGAAGATACATCTAAAAAGTTGAATGATCTTAATGAACGTATGGAGAAATTTACGGCTATTGGAGGAAAAACAGATAGTCGTGCATTTAAATCTATGCAGTATGATTTAGATCAGCTCACAAAATCGCTAGAGTATGCAAGAGGTGAAGCGCAGGATTATTTGGATTCCGGAACTGCTTATAAAAGTGCTGATGATATAAAAGCATCTCCAGAGTATCAGAAAAAAGCAGAACAGCTATCTGAAATTAATGCACAGATGAGCATTACATCTCAGAAAATTGCAGAGTTATCTGCACAAGAGGAAGCAGCGGCATCAAGTACCGATCGCTTAGCTACGAAAGGTGAAGCAACGGCAAGTAGTGCCGAAAATATAGCACAAGAGGAAGCACGTGTTGGAAATGAAGCTAGCAAGGCGGATAAAAAAACAAGAGGTTGGTTAGACTCCTTTAAATCTAAGGCAAAAGCTTCAAGTGAAAAAGTATCTGGCTTGGCTTCGCGGTTGAAATCCGCAGGAAGTGCTTTCAAGAACTTTATCACACATGGCAAGAAGGGCAGCAGCATGCTCGGTACCTTCGGTTCCCGTCTTAAGGGCATTGCGCTTTCGATGTTCGTGTTCAATTGGATCACAAAGGGATGGAATGCGATGTTGTCGGCTATTAAAGACGGTACCCAGAACATGGCAAAGTATTCGTCTGATGTGAATGCGAAGATGTCGCAGTTATCCGGTGCGATTGCCACGCTGAAGAATGCGTTTGCTGGACTTGCGGCTCCGATCATTAGTGTGGTAGCTCCGGCGATCACACAGTTCATTAACATGCTTACATCTGCAATCAATAAGATCAATCAGTTTATATCAGCGCTGACAGGCAAGGGAACGTGGATCAAGGCAACCAAGCAGGTAAAGAACTATGCGAGCGGTGTAGACAGTGCGGCAAAGGCAGCCAAGAAACTCAACGGGCAGTTGCAGTCGTTTGATGAATTGAATAATCTTTCATCTAATTCAGATTCTGGCGGTGGTAGTGGTTCTGGCGAATCTGTTGGAGATATGTTTTCGACAGAGAAGATTGATCCTAAGATTGCGGGTCTAGCAGATAAAATCAAAGAAGTTCTTGCTACTGATGATTGGTCTGTCATTGGCGAAATGATAGGCAAGAAAGTTAATTCAGCATTAAAAAACATCAATTGGGACAATATCCAGAGTGGTGCAAAACATGTTGCAAGCGGTATCGCTACACTGCTCAATGGCTTTATCAAGGAAACGGATTGGCAACTTGTCGGTGGGACAATTGCCGAGGGAGTAAACACCGCTGTTAAGGCTGCACAGGCATTTGTACATAAGTTTGATTGGAAATCCTTTGGAAAATCAATTGGTGATACTTTGACAGGTTTTATTAACAAATTTGATTGGAGCGCCACAGGTGATACACTAGGCACATTCGCGACCGGCTTATTTGATACATTAAACGGCATCATGTTCAATACCGATTGGAAACAACTTGGAAGTAACATTATTGACGGTGTTGGCGCTTTTTTCAAAGGTATTAAGTGGTCAAGCATCGGTCGATTTATCAGCGGCGCGTATCATTTATTGGCACAATTTATCACAGGTGAGATCAAGGCGATTGATTGGAAAGAGACTCTTAAGTATATTGGAACGTCCATTGTGGACTTTTTCAAAGGCTTCGATTATAAAACGTTAGCGCATGATATCGGGGAACTGTTGGGAACGGCAATTAAATCCGGAATTGATTTTGGAAAAGCAATCGGGGAGTTGGTCAGTGATGCTGCGGGCAAAGCTAAAGAGTATTTCCAAGAGAAAATTGAGGAATGTGGCGGAGATATCTTTAAAGGCATTCTCAAAGGAATTACGGATGCTGCTGCTAATATCGGTACATGGATCAAGGAGAATATTTTTACACCGCTTGTCGATGGATTCAAGGATGCATTTGGAATCCATTCCCCGGCCAAGAAAATGAAGCCGTTAGGCAAAAATATCTTCCTTGGCATAATTGAAGGCTGGAAAGAAAAAATAAAAAATTTCAGTTTCAAGAATTTAGCCAAGAATGTTATGTCGTTGATCAAGAAAGGCTTCGATACAGTGAAAACCGTGTTGGATGTAGCCATTTCGCTTGTTAAGCAGGGATGGACAACGCTTAAGAATTTTGTAGGAGAGATTGGGAAAAAGGCGTTTGGACTTGCGAAGGATGGCTGGACTACAGTATCTAAGTTTGTAGGGGACATTGGCAAGAAGTCTCTTAGATTGGCTAAAGATGGCTGGACTACAGTATCTAAGTTTGTTGGAGAGATTGGCAAAAAGTCATTTAAGCTTGCAAAGGATGGTTGGACTACGTTAAACAAGTTCGTCGGAAAGCTCGACAAAATAGGCGTCAAACTTTTTAAAGATGGATGGAAGTCGATCAATAGTTTTGTCGGAACGACGGTCAAGGTCGGAATACAGCTGATCAAGGATGGATGGAGCAACTTCAAGAACTGGCTAGGTATTGGCGATGGAAGTTCTTCCTCGCGCACTACAAAGAAAGCCAACGGTGGCATTTACACCGGTGGCATGTGGCACAACATCACCAAGTATGCTATGGGTACTGAGAATGCTCCGACAGGTCAGCTTTTTATTGCGCGTGAGGCGGGGCCGGAGCTTGTCGGAACGATTGGCGGTCATACCGCGGTGGTAAATAATGATCAGATTGTTGCATCTGTATCGGACGGAGTAGCGCGTGCAGTACGCTCTGTAATTGGTACAAATGGCAGCAATGTTAATGTTACATTTAAAGTAGAGGGAGATCCGAACGGAATCTTCCGAGTGACGCAGCAGAAAGCAAATGAATATTTCCGGACTACCGGAAACCCAGCATTTGAGATGTAGGAGGTGGAGAGAAATGGGATATGGCGGTTATTTGATCAAGATCGGGAATTACACGGTTCCTTTTGCGTACATAACGGCAAGTACATTTCAGTCCCCCCTTTTAGGGCAGGACTTAAATTCGTACCGAGACGACAATGGGGAACTTCACCGAGACGCTGTTAAGAACCAGGTCCTTAAAGCGGAGTGGCAGGTTCCAAGCAAGAACGAGAAAGAGTATGACGCCTTTATGACGAAGATAAATGCGCAGTATGGTGGAATCCGGCGGGAAAAGAAATGTCTTGTGACGGCATGGTGTCCTGAAATTATGAAGTATGTGACCATGTATTGCTATGTGCCGGATGTTACCCCGATCGTTGGATATGCGGATGAAAAAACCATTGAATATGATGCATGGCGCATCGCTTTTACTGGATATGGCGGTGAGATTTTATGATAAGTGGAAAGAATAAGGACCTTTATTACACGAGTTCGATAGATAAGCAACTTAATATAGAAGTAGTCGGAACGAAGATCGTGATCGACAATTCCATGCGAGAGCGCGATACATTTGCATTGACGGAGACGTTGAATGACGGAACCGAGCTGAAATTCGGTTCATGTCTGCCGAATCAGATCTCGTTCACCGCGTATGATATGTCCGCCGGACTTGTAGGCGAGATATTGCGTCCTGTGGAAACGTTGGAAGGGAATGAGGATGATCCGTTTACATACGGCAAGTACAAGATCCTTTCTGCAGCTCCGACCGCAGACCGCACTAAGCGTCAGGTCACGGCTTACGATGCAATGTATGACATCATCAATGCGGACGTTAAGGCTTGGTATGACGGCTTGACATTTCCCATGACTCTTAAAGCCTTTCGCGATAGCTTTTTCAAGCATCTAGACATTGAGCAGGAAGATACCACGCTCGTCAATGACAGTATGACCGTCAATAAGACGCTTGTCGCTTCATCTTCCGAGGATTCTGCGGTTACTGCCGAGTCTACGATAAGCGGCAAGACCATCATTGAAGCAATCTGTGAGATTAATGGTGCATTCGGCAACATGAACCGTGCCGGCAAGTTTGAGTATGTAATCTTACCGACCATTGTAAGCGCCCTTTATCCGTCAGACACGCTATACCCGAGCGATGATCTGTTCCCAAGTGATTCAAACGCGGAATCCATGTCCGGGCATTATATCACGTTTGATTACGAAGATTTCCAATCGCAGGCGATCACGCAGTTGGAGATTCGCGCGGATGATAACACTGCCGGCGCAATCGTGGGCAATGCGGGCAATACCTATGTGATCTCCGGCAACTTCCTTGTAAGCGACAAGACCGGCGCGGAATTGGAGCAGATCGCAAATAATGTTCTTCCGATTATGGCGCAGGCAGCGTACACACCGATCAAGTCATGTACAACGGTCGGCAATCCATGTTTGGAGTTGGGCGACCCGATCCGGTTCAACACGAGCCGTGAAATCGTAGAGACGTATATATTACAGAGAACTTTAACCGGAGTGCAGAGTAAGCGCGATTCGATCGTAGCACAGGGAACAGAAACACATACGGCAAAGGTTAATTCCATTCGGGAAACGCTTGAAAGCGTGCAAAAACGCACAAGCAAGTTGGAACGTAACGCGGATCATCTGTTGTCACAGTATGAGGATTTAGAAGAACAGACAAGTTCCAAGATTGAGCAGACTGCAGATGCCATTACGGCAGAGGTAAAGAGAGCACAAGGCACGGAGGGTAATCTTGCCGCGAGCATAAGCGTTGTTGCCGGAGAAGTAAGCTCCAAGGTGTCGAGCGGAGATGTTGTATCAGAGATCAATCAGAGTTCGGAACAGATTACTCTTCGTGGAAACCGGCTCATTGTTGAAAGCAACAATTTTGAATTAGATGCACTTGGACGAGTTCACATAGTGGATTCCTTACTGTATGACAGCGGAGATACCACGGTAGAAATTTTAACTCATGACGCACGACATATAGCTTTGTTGCAGAATCTTCGCATAGATCTTAATTCAATTGAGGATGATGATACCGGAGGAAGGCTGGCGACAGAAAGTTATGTTGATCAATCGATTCCGAGCTTAAGCGGGTATGTAAATAATGCGAGTGTAAAAGCGGGAACAGCTTACGACTCTGTAAAAAAAGCAGTTAGAACAATGTCGAAGTCCGGGAAAACAATATATGGAGAATATTATACTGTCGACACAAGCTCTGACGAGAGGATTAAAACCGACATATCCGATTTGCCAGATATGGAAAAGACGTATATGAATTTCAGACCGGTTATATTTAGATACAAACCTGGCCTTGCAACCATCAGAAGCGATCAGTATCATTACGGGTTGATTTCCCAAGAGGTGGAAAAAGCTTTAGCCAATATGGGAATAGGGGAAAAAGACACATCTCTCTACGAGTATTTGCAGGTCGACAAAGATGAGCACTACGATAAATACATTGACGATAAACTGCATCATGTTAATTATAGAGAATTACATGCTTTGCATATTCAGATGATCCAAAAGCAACAACATGAAATAGAAGATTTGAAACGGGAGAACAAGAATCTGCGCGATCGGATACAAGATTTTGAACGCAGATTATCCGCATTAGAAGGGAAGTGATTAGATGTCATATCAGAAAATATATAACCGTACATATTGGGTGGACTTTCCGAGTGTGGATACTTCCATCAACGCCATGCGGTTGAATAATTTGGAAATTGGCGCAGATAGCTTTGATGATCGTATTGTATCCTTGGACGCGTCGAAGCTGGATCTGACAAAGGCAAATGAACTTGTCGAGGAAATCCTTTGGGACGAGTCCAACGGCACATTGACGGTCGTTAAGATGAATGGTTCCAAGGCGGTCATTGATACCAAGTTAGAGAAACTGGCAGTCAACTTCAAGTATGATCCGGAAAGCCAGCAGTTGATTATCACGTTGGATGATGGAACAGAGCAGAGCGTAGATTTATCGTCTCTGATCACAGAGTATGAGTTCTTGGATTCCGACACGATCGCATTTGAAATTACCGATGGCAAAGTCAATGCTATTGTCAAGAACGGATCCATTACAGAAGAACATCTTGCGCCCGAATATCTTGGAGAGATTCGCACCCAAGTCGGCAAAGCTGAAACGTCTGCTCAATCGGCTGACTCATCCGAAAAGAGTGCGGCATCTAGTTCAACGCTTGCTAAAAGCTATGCAGTGGGCGGCACAGGCACGAGAGAGGGCGAGGATACCGACAATGCGAAGTATTATGCGGATCAAGCAAAGAAAGCATCAGATGTTGGCGAACTTGCGGATGAAGTGGAAAAGCACGTATCTAACAAGCAGATCCATGTGACCGACGATGAGAAAAGCATAGTCTCTAAATTAGGTGAATCTGCCGAAGGAACTCTTACCTTTAACGGATCGGAAATAATTGGCGCTGCTACTGTGTCCAAGACTGGACTTGTGAAGCCGGACGGAACTACAATCACTGTAGATGAAGATGGTACAATTCATGGGTCTAGCACCTATACACTTCCAAATGCATCTGTAGATACACTTGGTGGAATTAAGCCGGATGGCAAAACGACATTTGTTAATGATGATGGCGTTCTCTCGGCTCGTGGTGGCGGTGCAACGATCACCCCAAAGCCAACTGTCAATCCGCAGATTAAGAATGATGATAAAAAGGTAATTATCACGTGGGAAGATCCAACCAATACAGTTATTGAGGGTTCTACCTTTTCAACATGGGCTGGAACAAAGCTTGTGATGAAAGAAAGCGGATATCCTACAAGCCCAGATGATGGAACTGTGCTTGTGGATAATACCACGCGAGATCAGTATAAGACGGATGGCTTTATCAAGGATGGTCTTACAAACGATCAGCAGTATTACTTCGCGCTGTTTCCATACTCAACCGATGGCGTTTACAATTACGATTCGGGCAACAGGCTTCTCGGAGAGCCTACGGAATTGAAGATTGTAACCTTTGCTGATGGTACTGACGCAGAAATCGCAAAGATGATACAGGCGCACTATAATGATAAAATCAACATTTCTGATTACTGGGCGGTTGGAGATACCAGAAGCGTATCGTTATCAGCCATGTCAGCGACAGGAGTCGGAGAATCGCATCGTGCGCAGACAGTACAATTTGTGATTGGAGATTTTGACCACGATGATTTAGCCACTGCAATTAATAGTCATTCAAAGGCGGCTGTAACTCTCTTACAGAAAGACTGTTTGATGGACGCTACAAGCGCATCAAATTCAAATAACGGTTCTGCTAATACAGAAAAAGGTTACATGAATAGCACAAGTACGAATAGTGGCGGTTGGAAATCTTCTGCAAGACGTACATGGTGTAATGAAGTGTATTTTGCCGCCCTGTCTGAAACATGGCAGTCAATGGTCAAGACTGTAAATAAGACTACAGGCACAGGTGGCGGTAGTTCATCGGGTACAGAAGTTACTGCTGATAAAATTTTCTTAGCTGCCGAAATTGAGATTTTCGGTTCAAAAACTTATTCCGTTGCAGGCGAAGGCACACAGTATCAGTATTACAAAAATGCCACTGCAAACAGATATAAGATGCCTAAGTGGACTTCATCGAGTGTGTCACATGTTTATTGGGAGAGGTCTCCTTATAGCGGTTACTCGAGCGCTTTCTGCGTTGTGGACAACAACGGTAGCGCGAGCATTTACAACGCGAGCGCCGCTTATGGCGTTGCCCCTTGCTTATGTATCTAAAATCCGAGCAAAGCCAATCTACCGCCGTTAGGCGGTTATAAGGCTTTGCGACCTATAACAAAATAAAAAGAAGGAAGTGAATAAAAATATCTGTTCCAAAATCACAACAAACAGATAAGTCAGACGTATGTTATCTCGCAACACAATTGGAATTAAAAGTAATTCGTATGGTTATGAATGAAAAATACTTTCCGAAACGAGCAAGATTTGTTATTTCTAATAGGCTGATTGATTTAGCTATGGATGTTTCAGAAAAATTTGACAGCGCAAATGCTATTTATCCAAGTTCAGAAAAACATCTAAGCGACAGAGAAGAACTCCAGGTATTAGGAAAATCAAGTTTTGTGTCTCTAAAGAAACAACTAAATGTTGCATATCAACTATTTAATATTCCAAGCGGTGTAATGGAAGAAGTATTTGATCTGACATCACAAATAGATAAAAAATATAGTAATTGGTTCAAAAGCGGACGGAAAGTTTTAAAACGTGAACTTTTAAAGCAGGAATCCAAAGAAGAACCAAAAACAGAATCAGAAAAGGATGATTCGTCATCCGAAAATATTATAGAAAGGAATTAAGGCACTCAAAGGTTATATTCTATGTCTCCTAATAGCGGTAACTCTACGAACTTCTGCAATGTGAACAACAACGGTAACGCGAACAATAACAACGCGAACAACGCAAATGGCGTTGCCCCTTGATTACGAGCCTCATGTATTCTTTCCGACCCAGTAAGCATTTATAATGCCGAACGCTGTACTGTTGAGGCTTCATAAGGAGAATATGACCGTCACGTAGATTTTACGTGTAAATATAGCAATTATCAGTTCTGTAGTGTCGTGCGCTAACGTGCATGGTATCAGATGGCTACTGATATTTCATGGCATGAGGATATGCGGAATATAGCCGGTAACACATCCCGCCTGGTAATTGCACGCCTTAGTATAAATTTGACAAATAAAGAACGACAACAAGCGAGATTTGAACGCGATCGCAAGAAGAGACTTGAAAAGCGTTTACAGAAAGAAAGGGAACTTTGTAACTATGATAAAGCAATATCCATAGATGAATTGATTAAAGCATTTTACGAATGCAAGAAAGGTGTTTCGTGGAAGAAAAGCGTACAGAATTACGAGATGCAGTTATTTCAGAATGTGTCTGACTTACACAGGAAGTTAAAGAATTGTCAAAACATATCCCGGGGCTATGTGCAATTCTACATATGGGAACGAGGAAAGAAACGTAAGATACAAGCCTGTCATATATCAGAACGTGTTGTGCAGAAATCTATAGCAAACAATGTTCTGACACCGATGCTTGAATCAACCTTGATAAGAAATAATTGTGCGAGTCAGAAAGGAAAAGGGACTCATCAGGCGTGGGATTATTTCGAGCAGGATTTAAAGAAATCCTATAAGAAATGGGGACGTGAATTTTATATAATCCAAAGCGACTTCCATAATTATTTTGCTTCGATACCGCATGACAAGTTAATTGCGGAACTTGATAAGTATTTCCATGATGAACGCACAAGATGGTATTACAGATCCGTTATCAATTCATTTTATGAAAACGGAGAATGCGTTGGTCTTGGACTTGGTAGTCAGATATGCCAAAATTTTGCTATCTTCTACCCGAACAAATTAGATCACTACATGGAACAATTCGGAGATTGTGGGCGATTTAATGATGATTTCTATGTAATGGTTCAAACGAAAGGTGAAGCAAAACAGATACTTGATGGAATCTATTGTATTGTTGACAATCTTGGATTGGAAATCAACAAGAAGAAAACTCGTATTGTTAAGGCAACTCACGTTATTACATTTTTAAAGACAAGATTCAATCTGTTGGACAACGGAGAGGTAATCAGGCGACCGAATCATAAAAGTATAACGAGAGAACGTAAGAAGCTTAAAAAGTTGAAAAACAAATTGGATGATGGCGTTTTATCATTTGAAGACATAAGAACTTCGTATGCTTCGTGGCAAGGTTCTCTTAAAGGTAAGAGATGCTACAAAACACTGAAAAGCATGGATGGGTTATTTAATAAATTATTGATATATGATTGGAGGTTGGAAGAATATGAACCGAAAAGAGCGTGAAGAGGTATTTAAAGCGATCAATGATGTCGCCAACAGAGTGAATGAGGTTTCGCAAAAGCTCGATGAGGTAATGCAGCGGCTCAATGACTCTGCAAGTGAAAAAATTTCCGTAAACAGTGACGGAATTGACGGTCTTGCCGATATGATTTCTACGCATGATGGAGCTATTGAAGAGTTGGCTACGATGGTAGCAGAATTGGAGGTAAAATAGTATGGTAAATTTCTATGTATATAGAGTGAAGAACAGACTTAAGAAATGGACGGCTGTGCCTTCGCTTTGGCAGGAAGAGGTTAAGAAAGAGCTTGTTGCACAAGGATATGTTCTGAATGACGATGGCACTGTAAGTAAGGTGGAAGATGGAACGGCTAACGGAGATTAATGTTGTTGAAATCATTGATACGCAAGACAAGGTGATTCGAATGCAATCCGAGCTTATCAAAAAGATGTACGGCTACATTGCGCAAAATTCTGAATGTAACATGCTTTTCGAATCTGATGTTAAAACAATTGAACAAATGATTGGCAAGATATAATGGGCATCTGTGGATGCCCTTTAAATTGGTACAAAATCAGGGCTTGACTACATTACAATATAATTAGAAGAATCTCGAAAGGAGGAGCGCCATGTGGAGAATAAATATTGAACGTCGACTTGCGAAAACAGAGGCGCGCGCCAGATCAAATACACACAGAATTGATAAGCTGGAACCAATTGTTGAGGAAATACATACCATGAGTGAAACGATGGTGCAGCTGGTTGAGGAAGTAAAGCATACCAACGAGAATG
>CAVHWG010000114.1:0-6586 GCA_963639645.1 Firmicutes bacterium TM09-10
GAACAATCTACTGCTAATTTTTATTACAACTCTATAATCCGGTATCGTCCGTATTTAGAAAAATCTGATCACGCCAAACCCGAATTTACAGAAATTATAAAAGTTTTGGAAAGAATTCGTAAAAAGAGCGAATTTTGATTGAAAAGGGGGTATAATAACAGAAAATACATAGGAAGTGTAAATGGATATGGGAAATCATACAGAAATGGAAATAGAACAAAGAATGCCGCTCACACGCGTGCAGGCAGAGCCGGGCGCGGGACTGTCTGCGGAACAGGTAAAGGAACGTTTTGCGTGTCATGCGGATAATTATAAAGTAGAATCGTCCACGATGTCGGTATCGGACATTGTGAAATCGAATGTGTTCACGTATTTTAACCTTGTGTTTTTGATCATTGCGATACTGTTGTCGATCGTCGGTGCGTGGCGCGACATGCTTTTTCTGCCGATCATTATCGCAAATACGTGTATCGGTATCATTCAGGAAGTGCATTCGAAAAATGTGCTGGATAAGCTTTCCATCCTGAATGCGCCGCAGAGTGTCGTTATTCGTGACGGGAAAAAAGCGAAGATTCCGGCAGATAAGCTGGTGCTTGATGATGTTGTCGAGTTTACCGCGGGAAGCCAGATTCCGGCAGATGCCAAGGTGATTGACGGAGAGCTTCAGGTCAATGAGTCGCTGATCACCGGTGAGTCGGATGAGATCACAAAGAGAGCGGGCGACCAGCTGCTTTCCGGAAGTTTTGTCGTGTCCGGCAAGGCGTATGCGCGCCTTGAAAAAGTCGGCAAAGATTCCTATATTTCCAAGCTGACATTGCAGGCAACCAAGAGTAAAAAAGGCGAGCAGTCCGAGATGATCCGTTCCCTCAACTATCTGATCATGGTTATGGGCATCATTATCATCCCGATCGGAATCGCCTTATTTGTGCAGTCTTTTATTTATAACGAGGGCACACTTCATGACAGTATTACCGGAATGGTGGCAGCTATTATCGGTATGATCCCGGAAGGACTCTATCTGCTGTCGAGCGTGGCGATGGCGGTATCTTCCGTGCGTCTGGCACAGAAAAAGGTACTGATCCACGATATGAAATGTATTGAGACGCTGGCGCGTGTGAATGTTCTCTGCGTGGATAAGACCGGAACGATTACGGAGCCGGGCATGCATGTGTACGAGGTCGAACTGCTCGACGGCGTGGACGAAGATGCCACGATGAAGATTCTGGCGGATGTCGTACACGCGCAGAATAAGGATAACGCTACGATGGAAGCCATGCAGGCGCATTTTACCGAGGGTGGCGGAATGCGTGCAAAGGAAGTCTTTTCCTTTTCTTCCGAGACAAAATTCTCCGGTGCGATCATGGACGATGGCAAGAGTTATGTGATCGGTGCGCCGGAATTCGTACTGCGCAGCCAGTTTGAGGAATATCAGGAGCAGATCGCAGAGTACAGCAGCAAGGGCTATCGTGTGCTCGTGTTCGGTGAGTATGAGGGAACGCTGACGAAGAAGCCGCTGACGGAGCCGGTTGTGCCGCTTGGTTTTGTGATGCTTGCAAACCCGATCCGAAAAGGCGCAAAGGAGACGTTTACCTACTTTGCGGAAAATGAAGTGGAGATCAAGGTGATTTCCGGTGACAATCCGCTGACTGTATCGGTGATCGCCAAGGAGGCGGGCATTGCAAATGCACAGAAGTATGTGGATGCGTCCACATTGAAGACAAAGAGTGATTATTATAAGGCGGTGGAAGAGTACACTGTATTCGGACGTGTGACACCGAACCAGAAGCGTATGCTCGTGCAGGCGCTAAAAGCGCACAAAAAGACGGTTGCGATGACCGGAGACGGTGTCAACGATGTGCTGGCATTAAAGGATGCGGACTGCAGCGTGGCGATGGCATCGGGAAGCGATGCGGCTTCAAATGTATCGCAGCTTGTGTTACTGGATTCGGATTTCTCGCGCATGCCGTCCGTTGTGGCAGAAGGACGCCGTGTTGTCAATAATATCGAGAGAACTGCGGCTTTGTACATCGTAAAGAATATTTTCTCGATGCTTCTGGCAATCTTCTCGGTAATCTTGTTACTGGATTATCCGCTTCAGCCGACGCAGGTATCGCTGATCAGTATGTTTACGATCGGAATACCTTCGTTTATTCTGGCTTTGGAGCCGAACAAGAACCCGATCCGCGGTCATTTCCTGACGAATGTGCTGGTCAAGGCACTTCCGGCGGGACTGACGGATTTTATCGTGGTGAGTGGACTGGTTATCTTCTGCAGAGAGTTTTCGGTGGATACGGATTGTCTGTCGACTTCCTGCACGATCCTTGTCGCGATCGTCGGATTTATGATCCTGTATCGTATCGCGAAGCCGATGAATGTGGGGCATATCATCATGATGGTCGGTGTGATCGCAGGATGGCTGTTCTGTATGCTTTTTGTCAGCAAATTCTTTGCGATCACAAGCATCTCGAAACAGTGTGCGATGCTGATGATCGTGTTTGCAATCATTACAGAGCCGGCACTAAGGTATCTGAGTGCCGTGGTGGAGTGGATCTATGCGAAGGCCACGGGGATTCGCAGTTGCAAGGAGCGTTGAAATCGTCTATAATTAAACTAACTATATTTTACTAAAGCAGGTGCGGGTGTGCGTAAACGGATCAGGCAGATTGCCAGAGGCAAGTTCGAATACGAGAAACCATCGCTTTCACTCCCGGACGAGGAACTGAACATTCAGGTGATCGAGGGGCAGGAGTATGCCGGTAATTTTATGATTACCAGCACCAACCATGTACCGGTGCGCGGTGTGGTGTACTCCACAAGCCCGAGAATGGAGTGCCTGACGCCGCAGTTTGAAGGCGAAGAAGTACGGATTCGTTATCAGTTTTATAGCAAGGGCCTAGTTGAGGGGCAGGAAGAAAAGGGTGACTTTGTGATTGTTTGCAATCAGAGTGTGTACAGCCTTTCTTTTTGTGTGTCTGTAACCAAACTGTATGCGGAGAGTTCGATCGGTCCGGTGCGCAATCTGTACGATTTTACGTGCCTTGCAAGAGATAACTGGAGCGAGGCGTATCAGCTTTTCTATCACAAGGGATTTGCCAATGTGATCAAGGAGAAGGAAGTCAAGGAGACGCTTATTTATCGCGGCATTCTTGGCGCGAAGCCTTCGCCGCAGAACATGGAAGAGTTTCTGATCGGTATCCGCAAAAAGAATAAGATCGGTTTTACTCTGGATCAGGCGGAATGCAGACTGGATGCGGTGGAGGAGACACTTCAGCAGTCGGTGGAGATCAAGAAGGATGAGTGGGGGTATCTGGAGCTCCATATCAGCACGGATGCGGATTTCATCCGGTTGTCGGACAAGCGGATCACAATGGAGGATTTTCTAGGAAGTGCCTACACGCTCAAGTATCTTATTGATTACGACAGAATGCATGCGGGTAACAATTATGCGCGCATCACTGTAAAATCCATCTATGAGACGCATGTTCTGGAAGTTTATGCGTTTAAAGGGATCAGACCGGAAGAAAAGAAGACCTCTTTGCGCACGGAGATCAAAGAGTGCAAAGCCGGTATTATGGAGTTGTATCAGGCATACCGCCTGAAGAAAATTGTGACCGGTGTGTGGGCGAACGAGACGGTGGAGATCTTAAATCATCTGCATGCGATTGTTCCGGATGAGCCGATGTATGTGCTGATGAAGGCACAGGCTCTGGTGATCAACCGGCAGCGTCAGGAGGCAGAGTGGATCCTGGATGCGTTCAAACGCGACTGGGCGGATCGTCATGCACCGGAATGGGGCTATTATTTATATATTATGACATTGATGGAGAGGGAGCCTTCGTATGTGGATCGTATGACACATGAGATCGAGGTGATTTTCCATGAGAATCCGGATTCCGCATTACTTTTCTGGGTATTGTCCTTCTTGGAGGAAGATTATTATAACAACAGCGCCCATAAGCTCAAAGCGATCGAACATTGGGTGATGGATGGCTGTGCATCGCCGTATCTGTACATTGAAGCGTATTATCTGCTGTGGCAGGACCCGTATCTTTTGACGAAGCTTGGTAAATTCGAGATCCGCATCTTGAGATGGGCAATCCGTCGTCAGGCATTAAATCAGGATCTTGCGGCACAGATTTTTCAGGTGGCGCAGCCGAACACCGGATTTGACCGGACGATATATGAGCTGCTATGTGCGGCATATGAGGTGGATCCGCGCCCAGAGAATGTCGGATTTATCTGTAGTTACCTGATCCGCGCCCAGAAATTTGAGGTTTGTTACCACAATTGGTTTGAGATGGGAATTGAGCTGGAGCTTCGCATTACAAGTCTGTATGAAGCGTATCTGCTCTCGCTTGACGAGCGGGCGATCGGACATGTCCCGAAGATCATCCGGATGTATTTCCAGTATGACAGCAATCTGCCGTACCGCAAGATGGCGATCCTTTACAATAACATTATCGCATCGAAGAAGTCGGATCCTGAGACGTACGCAAAGTATCAGCGCACAATGGGGCATTTTGCGATGGAACAGGTGGAGCAGGAGCATATGGATGATAATCTGGCAGTGCTCTATGAAGATATGCTGGATCTGGGACTGGTAAACGATGAACTGGCACATTGTCTGGCGCGCATCCTTTTTACGCGCAAACTGATCGTTTTTGATAAAAAGATGGTGCGTGCGATCATCTACCAGAAGCCGCTTAAGGAGCCACAGATCGTGCCGATTGTGGACCAGGCTTCGTATTTTCAGCTTTACTCGGATCAGTATGTGATCCTGTTTGAGGATGAGAAGGGACGAAGATATGTCAGCAGTGTATCGTACCGTCTGGAGAATCTGATGAAGCCGGAGGCTTATCTTGAAAAATGCATGCCGCTTGCACCGGACGAGCTGCCGTATATGATCTCATATTTCGAGAAAAAGCCGAATTATCTGACATACAGTCAGGAGGATGAGGCCTATTTTGCAAGGATCCTGTTTGCAAAGGAACTGGATGCAACCTATCAGGCGGATATGGCGCAGGAGATCCTTCGGTATTATCAGACGAAGGAACCGCAGAATCTCGTCACGGATTATCTGGAACAGGCAAATTTTGAGACGATGCAGCAGCCGGTTCGTCAGTATATGTTTGAGATGCTCGTGGAAAATCACATGTATGATGAGGCATATGCATGCATGGAGCGTTATGGGATGGATCAGTTTGGCATGGCGGCGAAAGTGACACTTGCCAGCTACAAGATCCGCCAGCTTGCGGATGAGGAAGAAGAGGACGAGAAAGTGCTTCTGCTTGCGGCGAACACGTTTGTCCATAAAAAATACAACGATGCGATCCTGGATTATCTGTGTCGTTTCTACAACGGCCCATCGCAGACGATGCTGCGCCTGTGGAGAGCGGCGAGAGAATTTGAAATTCCGACGTTTGAACTGGAGGAACGCATTCTCGTGCAGATGATGTATGCACAGGAAGATTTAAAAGATGTGGAGAATGTCTTTGCACATTATTATGAGGCGGACGGGCGTGAGCTTGTGGTGCTCGCATATATCAGTGCGCGGGCACATGCCTATTTTGTGCAGGACGAACCGCTCAGTGAGGATGCGCTGCTCGTGATCACGGATCGTTACAAGCGGCATATGGAATTAAACGATGCATGTTGTCTCGCGCTTCTGAAATCGCTGGCGCAGATCTCGCAGCCGGATGAAGAACAGTATGCGATGGAGGATGCGCTGCTTTCGGAATATACATGCAGGAATATGAATTTTGCTTTTTACAAGAGGCTGGACAAGCGGCTTGTGCATAAATATCACTTGTATGACAAAGTTTTTCTGGAATACCGGACAAGTCCGAAAAAGCATGTGGTGCTTCATTATAGCAGGGATGAGGACGGTGAGAATTTTGTCAAGGAAGATATGCCGGATGTGTACGATGGCATATTTGTCAAACAGTTTGTATTGTTTTTCGGCGAGATGGTGCAGTATTACATAACCGAGGAGTACGGCAATCAGGTGGAGGTAACGCAGTCGAGCCGGCTGACGAGCACCGATATCTATTCGCAGAAGGATGAGAGCCGCTACAATCTGCTCAACCAGATGCTGATGTCATCCACCTTGCAGGATGATAAGTCGCTGTATCACAATATGAAACAGTATGCCGGATTTGATGAGGTAACGAAGAAAGTATTCAAGCTTTTATAAAGAGGGATAACGATGGAGAATCCGTATTATCTGGGCATCGATCTGAGTGATTCGTATGCTATGGTAAGCTTTTATGAACTGAATATGAGTGAACCGGATACGGTGAGTCTGATCGCGGGAAGTGAGAATTATCATATTCCGACACTGCTTGCGCGTCGCAAGAATGTCGGTATGTGGTATTACGGTGAGGAAGCGCGTAAGATGGCGAAGACGAGTGAGGTCATCTGCGTGGATTCGCTGCTCCGACGCGCGGTGGCTGGAGAGGTCATCCGTGTGGGAGGAGAGAGTTACGAGGCGGTCGATCTGCTGGCGCTTTTTTTAAAAAAAGTGATGGAGCTGCCACTCAAGCTCGGCAACGGGCGGAGTGTCAGAAGGCTTGCGATCACGGTAGAC
>CAVHWG010000114.1:6596-20225 GCA_963639645.1 Firmicutes bacterium TM09-10
CCTGACAAGGGAGAATATGGAAGTGTTCTGGAAGGTCGCAAGCCGTCTGGAACTGACTGCCGATCGTTTTATGGTGGTGGATCACAAGGAGAGTTTTTACTATTTCTCGTTAAGTCAGCAGGAGTCGCTCTGGCTGCATGATGTTTTTTTATTTTCCTGTGAGGGTGACAGTCTGTATACCTATGATCTGAAACGCGATATGCGCACAACACCGCAGGTCGTATCGATCCACGAATCGCCGCGCTATACACTTCGTGGGGATCGGGACTCATCCTTTGTTGAGATTATGAACAAGGTGTTTGAGAATCGTATCATCTCGACGGTTTATCTCGTCGGAGACGGTTTTGACGGTGGCTGGATGAAAAACTCGCTCAATGTGATGTGCAGAGGACGCCGGGCGTTCATGGGTAAGAATCTTTTTTCCAAAGGCGCCTGTTATGCGGCTGCCGTGCGGGACAGGGAGGACTGGCCGTACATCTACATGGGCGAGAATGAGATGAAGTTCAATTTAAGCCTTAAGGTCAGGGACAACGGCAAGGTCGCTTTTTATAATCTGATCAGTGCGGGTAGAAACTGGTTTGAGACGAAGGGTGAGTGTGAGGTGATCCTGTCCGGTACACCGGAGATCGATTTCTGGAAGCAGCTTCCGAACAGCCGTGAGGCGAAGATCGAGACGCTTGAACTGACGGATCTGCCGCGCAGACCGGATCGCACGACAAGGGTGCGTGTGGTCGCAACACCGATCGCGGACGACAAGATTTCGATCGAGATCCGGGATCTCGGATTCGGCGAATTTTTCCGTGGAACCGACAAAGTGTGGAAGTATACGATGGTAATGTAGAGGTTGTTATGGGTGAGTTGTTATATTGTCATGAACCGATCGCTGCGCTGCCTTACTATGTGGAGGGGATAGGGATCAATCTCTATTCGATGGAGGAACTCAGTTATTACATCATGGGTAATACGTTTCTTCTGGATAACTCCTTTATGAATGAGGAACTGTGCACGTGGATTGAAAAACAGATGGGACTTTATAAGCTGGCAGAACAGCTTCGCGATATCATGCGCGGTCAGGGAATGCTGTCGGATTTCGTGTTTAAGATCCTTGAACAGAGCGGATACTGCACAACGAAAGAGATGCAGGATATCGTGCTGACGATCCGCCAGATGGAGGAGAAGTCGGATTTCGAATGCAACAAGATCCGTGCGGATCTGTTGATGGAAAAGCAAAAGTATCTTGCTGCGATCTATGAGTATAAGAGACTTCTTGATTCGCCGGACGCAAAAGAGGCATCGGCGCTTCTGTGCGGCAATATCTGGCATAATCTGGGAACTGCGTATGCACGCCTTTTTCTGTTTGAAGAAGCTGCAAAATGCTATGAGCAGGCATACAAGTTGAATGAGTCGAGGGAGTCGCTTCGGGAATGTCTGCTTTGTTTTCGCTGCCTGCATGATGAGACGGGATTCATGCGAAAGGCGATGGAGTACAACATCGATGAGATGGGGATGCAGGAGATCCGGAATGAATTGTCGATCGCGAGCCGGTCGGAGAGTCTGACGCAGTTTGAGGAACATTTGGAGGAACTGGCAAAAGCACAGGACGGTAAAGCAAGGTCACAGGAAAAAAATGAGATCAGTGACAGAATCTTCCGGTGGAAAGAGGAATACCGGAGAAGTTGCAGAGTATAAATGATATGATTTTTTCTAGATTATTTCGCAGAAACAAAAGAAAATATGATGAACAGGAATACGATCAGAGTGAGTATGCCAAGCTGCAGACACAGAGTATTGTCGAGGAACTGAATCTTTCGGATGAGGCGCAGGCAAAGTGTTACGTGATCGATCTGTGTGAGCAGATGATCGCTGTGTCCAGGGAACTGGAGGACACAAGAAGCGAGTATGATCTTGTCACATCTTATCTGACGGACATACAGATCATCGAGGAACTGACGGAGGCGGAGCGCGCACCGATCCTTGACTGTGCGATGCATGTGGCAAAACTGGATAAGGAGCGCAACGACTTCTTAAAGACACAGCGCAAGCTTTCCGAGACGCAGTTCGCGCAGATGCAGGAGGAAGAGGATAATCTTCCGGGAATCATAAAGCGATTAAAAGAAAATGAGCGCTATATGGATGCGGTGAAAAAGGATCTTGCCTATCTGGAAGGTCAGAAGCTGCGGTGGTCGATCCTCAGAAATGAGGCAGTCCAGTCGCAGAAGCTGCTGCGCAAAACAGCATGCTATCTTTTGGCCGTGTTTGCTTCGCTTTTTGTACTGCTTCTTGTGGGAGCGTGGTATTTTCAGTTTGATTCCTCGCTGCCGTATACGATCGCTGCGTTTGTCGCGGTGCTTGTAGGCGGATATGTTCTGGTGCGCTATCAGGACTGTCAGCGGGATATCCGTCGTGCGGATGTGAACCGCAATCATGCGATCGCGCTGGAAAATCATGTGAAGATCAAGTATGTCAACATCAAGAATGCCGTTGATTATACGTGTGAAAAATACCATGCACGCAATTCGCAGGAACTTGAATACGTGTATGAGCAATATCTGGATGAGGCGCGGGAGAAGGAAAAATTCCGTAAGACGAGTGACGATCTGGATTATTATTCCAAGTCGCTTGTGCAGTATCTGACGCGGCTTCGCATGTACGATGCGCGTGTGTGGATCAACCATGCCAATGCGATCGTGGACAGCCGGGAGATGGTGGAGTTAAAGCACAATCTCATCGAGCGCAGACAGAAACTGCGTGCCCGTATGGAGTATCAGATCCGTACGATCTCTGATATGAAAAAGGAAGCGAGAAAGAATATCAGTCGCATCGGCAACAGCGGTCCGCAGATCGAGGCGATCATTCGTAAAATTGAATCCATTAATCCTGCTTTGTAGGATAGAACCGGTCGTGGTGCCGGTTCTTTTTATGCATACGAATTTGATAAAAAAGTTCCCTTTTGGGCTGATTTTCATATCATAATAATGCATCAGCCAGGAAAGGAAAATAAAATGGATTTTATGGATCAGATGGAACGGCCGGATGAATGCAAGTGGCAGACCCCGGGTATGGCGTACGTTCCGTGGCAGAATTTCACCAGGGCATATGACCCGAAGCAGGCTTTGCAGGCGGGAACGATTTTTCCGGAGCTCGACAAGCCTTTTACCGAAAAATGCATGATGCGAAAGGAGGACGCTGCCGATGAACCGACCGAATCGCGGACAGCAGATGAATCAGCAGGAACTTTTTGACTGGATCAGTATGCTTGGCTTCTGTGCCGTAGATATGATGCTGTATCTGGATACACATCCGGATGATGAGGATGCACTCAACTATTTTAATCAGTGCACGGAGTTGTATCGCAATGCGAAGGCTGCATATGAGAAGCAGTACGGACCGCTCAATGTATTCAGTAATGATTCGCTCACAGAGTGGAAATGGAACGAAGGTCCGATGACTTGGGAAGGGGGGAAGATAGATCATGTGGAGTTATGAGAAAAGATTACAGTATCCGATCCGGATCACGACGCCGAATGCAAAACTGGCTTCGTATATCATCAGCCAATACGGCGGTCGGTACTGCAATACCCTATAACGGTCAGAAACCGCTAAACTACAAGCTTTAGGAACACATCAAGGCTTGTATTCTTACGATCGAACACGATGTGATCCACCACATTGCGCATCATATTCCCCTTCTGAATATAATCTGCCGATTCGTCCCGGAGCACCCGGAGCAGATCGGAGATGTTCTGTTTCATTTTTTTATCCAGATCCTCTTTTGAATATTTTACATCCGACAGGGTGAGTTCTTCAATCTCTTTTTCAACGGTCCGACGTTCTTCCTCGAGTGCAGTCTTATTTGCTTTGTATTCCTCCAATGTATCAATTTCATTTAGGTATGCGGCCTTGATACGCTTTTCCTTGGCATCGATCTTCTGGAGCTGGCGTTCGAGATCCGACAGTTTTGAACTTGCATCAGCTGATGCCGAAGATATAACGGTGTAAGACAGCGTAGGAGAGTGCAGCACAAACTCCAGGTACTCGATCACCATCTTCTCGATCGAAGCGGTGCTGATATAGTGAGACTCCGAGCAGAATCCCTTACTATATTTCCAACATTGAAAGCCGCGCGCCGCAGATGATCCGCCGTAAGCCAAAGTGCCGCCACATGAGGAGCAGATCAGCAGACCGCTCAGCCAATGCTTGGCAGCAGAGATGTCGCGGGACTTGGACTTGCGCATGTTGAGGGCAAGGCGCTTCTGGATTTCCTTAAATGTATCTTCATCCCATAATGCTTCCCAATTGCCATCCGCATAGATCACTTCATCCGCCGGTTTAAGCCGTCTGCCGCGCTCGGTGTAATTCCATCTGGACTTGCCGATATAAAACGGATTTTCAAGCACATAGCGCACACCGCGGGCATCCCACTGGTTACCGCGCTTGGTACGATATCCCATATCGTTCAATTTTCGCGCAATCTGAAGCTGGGTGGATCCGGACAGGAACATATCTTTGATCATAAGCGGGATCTGTACGGTATCCGGATTGATCACCGGTGGCTTCTTATCGCCCGGCGATGTGTAACCGATCGGGGCATCACTCTGATAATGTCCGCGCATGGCATTCTGCGTCATCCCGCGCATTACCTCACCGGATAAGCGGATAGAGTAGTATTCGTCCATCCATTCGATGATACGCTCGATCAGAGAGCCGAACGGACCATCTATGAGCGGTTCCGACACGCTCACAACATCGACGTTGTTCTTCTTAAGCAAGGACTTATATACGATGGATTCCTCTTGATTGCGCGCGAACCGGGAGAACTTCCACACGATGATCGTATCGATCGGATGCTCCTTGGACTTCGCCAGCGCAATCATATTCTGGAATGCCGGACGCTTATTGGCTTTCCGGCCGGAGATTCCGTTGTCCTGAAATATGTATTCTTTCGGCACATCGATAGAGTCCTTCTTTGCATAATCGAGCAGTAGACGAAGCTGCGCATCCGGAGAGAGTTCTTCCTGCTTGTCGGTAGATACGCGGATGTAGATCGCGCCTGTCTTACGTTCTGAAACTTTTTCTTTCATAGTACATTACACCTCTTTCTCTATATTGTATTGATTTTTGGGTACAAAAATAACAGCTGGCGTGGAACGGGTGTTCCGCTTGCGTAGCTGCTCCGAGAATGATACAATGTGCTTGTTGATGGCTTACCGTATCATTTGGGAGCTTGCCGCCTTGCTTTGGTAGAGCAGGGCGGTTTTATTTTGTAACATAAAAGACCTCACAAAAGTGAGGTCTTCAATGAATGCTGTTCGCTGGCTGACCAGGAACATTGTCTTATATAGTGCCGGTAAACGGCTTTGTTTTGTGCATTCATTGTAACCTTAATATATTCAATTATCAATATTTTTATTATTTTGGGGCAATATCGGTTTGTCATTTTGTCAAAATGGTCATTTGACAAAAATATGCGTATCGCATATAATACACTTAACAGGAAAGCCGATAGATAGGTGTCAGCTATCTACTCCGGCGAATCAACAAGTTTAAATAACCGTCAGTTCTTACCAGGAGCAGGACGGTTATTTTTTATGTCTGAAATCACAAACTAGTGTAACAATAGCACATATCATTATCACAAACGTGAATAGATCAGAATATGTAACCATCGGCATCATCCCCCTTCACAGGCTCGGAGTAGATGCAACCGTTCCCCGGCTTCCCGGGTAAGTGTATTATATTGTCAGAGTGCATAGTCATTTGACAAAAATATGAGTATCACATATAATACACTTAACAAGAGAACCGAAAGCTAGATGAAGCCTAGCCGCCGGTAAAAAGTTTGTTACAAAAAGTAGCGCCTTAGTTTACCAGACCGAGGGCGCTACTTTTTTCGCTTGATGTTAAAAACAAGAGTAATAACAGCGCAAAGCATAATTACGAAAGTGAATAGATCACTGTATGTAACCATTGGCACCAGCTCCCTTCATTGGTATTCCGGCAGCTGACATATCGCCCCTTCGGCTCTCTAGGTAAGTGTATTATATTGTCAAGGTGCTTGCTCTGGTGTTGGTAGCACCAGAGCGGTTTTAAATTATTTTACTTTCCATGTATTGCCGCAGTTTTGGCAGATTGCGACCGTTTGATTGATTGCTTTATCGGCATGGACATTGATTCCACCAAGGCTATGGCGCTTGAAGAGTAGATTCCACCACCAGCCGATTGCAATGAAATATAATAGTTTCCACCACCAGCCGATAATAACCCAATAAAGGCAACCGTGACCTTTTTCAGTCTGAATAGTTACTTTGTTTGTGCCAGCTCCGATGCTTCCGGTCTGCTCTCTTTGGAATGTAATGTTGGTGCCTCCGCATTTTGGGCATGTTGTTTGTTCCATAGTTATAATTCTCCTTTCGTAGTAGGGTGCTTATTCTTTAACTAATTTCGCATATTTCATATGTAATGCGATATCTTTGCTTTTCTCACCATTCAAGAAATTTGTTGAATCTTCCATACCTTCAAACGTACCATATACAGTAATTACGTCATCCTCTAATACATGTACATAGCTATCTGAACTTTCGTCCTGATCATCAAATATGTAAATCATGTTATCAAAATAGGTGCCGCTTCCATCATCGGTATATGCTTTCATATACGCTTGGGTAAAGAGACCGCCTTCAGAAATAGAATAGATCTGTACTGTTACTTTGAAATTTTGCCCAATATAGTCATCTGGATTTCTAGCTATTTTCTTATAATTGAACTTCTGACAGGATTTCTTAAAGTCCTTTTCTGAATCTGTATTTTTTTCAGTATTCTTATTTTCCTTAGATTGATCCTTTTTAACATCTTTTTTGGTTGAAGCATCTGTTTCCTCAGTAGAAAGCGGTTCCGTTGAAACTATAGTCGGAGTATTTTCAATAACTTCACTATTGGAATCAGTTGAATCTCCTGATAGTGAAACTGAAAAGAATAATATACCAACGATTCCGCATACAATTCCTGCTATGGCACATACTTGTTTGTTCTTTTTGGTAACACCAATGATTCCACATATAATTGCAGCGATATCCAATATAAGTCCAAAAGACGAAAGGCAAGAGAAAAAGAGACCTGCAAGACCAAGTATAAAAGCAAAAATTCCAATATTACTTTTGGATGTAGGCGGTTGCTGATTGAAATTTGCATAATTATATGTGCTATTTGAAGTTGATTCGTGATTTACATTTTCATAAGGCGCATTGTATGATTCATTCTGCATATTTTCGGTTGTGGTATTTGACTCTTGTGTTGGAATTTCCTTGATCAATGGAGCACCACAGTGTGAACAGAAATTTTCTTCTCCACATTCTTTACCACATTTTAAACATCTCATAAACTTATTCCTCCTTAATTATTGTCTATACAATTCTTTTCATGTGCCATAATTTCAATCAAGCCGACGGATGTCTTTTTATCAAAATCTCCATTAGATATATGCATAAGTTCGTGATTGTAAGTTTGCATATTCCGTTCGAAAGAGAGGTTTTGATTAAGCACGATTGTGAAATAATCGTTAGCAACAATTGTAAATCCGCCTATTGTTGATGGTAAATTGCTCATTACAGTCCGTATATTATCCACTTTGAATCCTCCTTTTCTGAAAGAATAGCAGTTTTACTGTCCTATTTGTCGGTCATTCGTTCAATCATTTCTTTAACAAAATTGACATCTTCTGGTTTAACCTTTCGTGACGCGTCGAAGAGTACTTTGTAATTTGGATTTTCAAAGAGGAACTGAGCCATATCTCTGGCTTCATCATTAAGGTAGTATGTTTCCTCATTTCGATTGTCCTCAATAAGATCCCCAACATTAACATGCAAGTACTTGGCAATATCAATGATTACATCTATTTTAGGTACACGATTACCAGAGCACCAACTAGAGACTGTAGATTTATCATATCCCAGATCATCAGCAAGATCTTTTTGTGTCTTCTCATTCAACATTAAGTAATATTTTAGCATTTCAGCAAATTGATTAACTCCCATGCGTTATCACCTCTTTTCTATATGAGCATTATATAATGATATACACAAAAACACAACCAAAAAGTAAAATAAGTTTTCAAAATGTATTGACAGTTTGCAAAATGTAGAGTACTATAATCCATGTAAGAAAAACATAAAAGAAAAGGAGGTATGATAGATGGCTTGTCCATTGAAAATTAGATTGGCTGCAGCGAGAGTAAATGCCGGACTTTCTCAAGAAGAAATGGCAAATAAAATGCAGGTTTCTAGGGCGACGATTGTAAATTGGGAAACATATAAGTCGAAAATGAGTGAAGCGGATTTAATGTTGTATTCCACAATTTGTAAATTCCCTAAGGAACATATTTTTTTACCTTATTAGTTTTCAGAATGTAAACTAATAACAACAGAAAGGAGAGTGAGTATGAACAGATTACAGCAGTACATTTTCGGGAAACTCGGAAAGTTGAAGCATGAAATTGATCTGGAAGCGCATGCATATGATCGGCTTTACTGGATGGATCTGCGACAGAGAGGAATAAAAGAAGACCTCGAAAAATTGAAGGAGAGAGTAGCGAAATTGGAAAAAGCCCGGCATGATACTTAATTTTTAGCTTTTGTAGTTCCTAATTAAGTGGCATTTAGTTACTCCGTCTTCTGTTCCATCACATTTAATTTGAGAACGAAGCGGGCAACTATGAAAGATATCAAGATTGGCATCGTTTATCTGCTCATAGCAATGAGTAATTATTACTTCTCGTTTATTTCGAGGACAGTTAGTTTTTTCGTTTTCAACCATATGTTACTCCGTTTCTTGCCGGGCATATAAAGGGTAACGTCCAAGTGAAATTATTTCAAGGTAGCAACAGAAAGGAGAGTGAGTATGTCGTTAGAAAGTAACGTAGCAGATGCGATTAAGCGCAAAGGCATTGGTTTAGCCGAATTATCAAGGAAAACCGGAATTTCATATATGAAGCTTTATGACAGTTTTTCAAACGCCAATCGCACAAGACCATTGAGAGGCAGTGAGTTGATCGCCATATGTGAATTCATTGATGCTTCACCTATGGAATTTCGGGAAGGAAAGAAAACAAATGAATTACATGAAGAAAGCTGAGGATTTTGCCAAAAAGATTGTTCAGTTGGCATCAGAAGAGGAGCTGACAATCAATGAATTTACAAAAGCTGTTGATATGGCAAAAGGAATATCAGCTAATTCGATGGTAGAAAAAGGCAGCATCGAAAGAACTGATTTTCCATCTGACCACATCGTTTGTTAAAAATTAGGTTGTTGATTTGGGTTTGTCTTTTTCAAAATCAGATATTGCTTTCTGGGCAAGTATTTTCGGAAACAGCCTAAATAACGACAGAAAGGAGAGTGAGAACGTGAAGAAGCCATTCCCATTTAATAATGGAACGGACGAATGGAGCAAAGCATTAAACAGAGCAACACTGATTTCCATGATTTCGTTGATTGTATCGGTAGTTGTTTTTGGCGTAAAGATTGCTTTGATATTTGGCTAGAGTACGAATTGTATCCATATAGTTTTTCTCCTTTGCTTTTTCTAAAGCATATCACAAAAGGAGAGAAAGTAATAGGAAGGAGAGTGAGAACATGGCGGAGATAGAAAGGTTGTCACAAGTAAGATTTAACAATATGCATCGGGCATACTGTGAAGCAAAAAAGAATAATTGTCCAAATTGTCCGCTCAGAGTGTACTGTTTTATTTCGCCGAGAGAACGAACTGACCAACTGATGATAGATGTTATTCAATTCATGTTGGAGGAGTTAAATCCGGATGTTGATGTAAATACGCTACCAGATTTTTACACGAGTGTAAAAATGGTTTGTCCGGCAGAAATGCATTTTAAGGGGGCAGTAGGATATGAACAGATCTTTAAAAGTGGAGTCAGATCATAAACCCACCGATGGAAAGCTATTTAATGGTTGCTTAAGTAAGGACATTCATCAATATCATTTTCCATTCCGTTGCACCGGAATTTAGGCGAACTGTCCTTTAATGAACAAGTTGAGTATTTCCAAATGGGTTTTCCGTTTGATAACTCATAGTAATCAGTAATGGTTGTTAGTTGCTTTGCATAGCGGCAACAAGAAAAAGTATGTTTTTCTGTTTTCATAATCCCCCATTCTCGGTGGGTAAAGATATTTTAGCATAAAAACATACAGATTCCAAGAATTTCGATAGCGAGAGAAGATAAGAAGGGAGATGAGAACGTGGAAGAGATATTCACTACCGAGAAATACGTAAACTCTTCTCAAGTGAAAGTGTCTTTCGGAGTGTCATGTGACGATTGGTGCTTAATTCAACAGTCAGAGACTTGGAAGAGACTTCAAAGTTTTCTTGAGGAAACAAAAAATAAACATACCCCGATGTCCCTGAGAGAGAAGGTAAGTTTATTGGAAGGGGAGTTGAAGGCATGAAGCCATACGAAGAAATGACGCAATGCGAGTTATGGGACGCAATGCAGGATGTTGGTTCGTTGAGAGATGGAAAGAAAATGAGGGAACTTCATAAATGCTTAAAAAAATTTAATGACGGCGTGCCATTCATATACCGATACCCATATCTCTCAATAGTCCTTAGTATTGCGACACTCATAGTGCAGATAGTGACAGTAATAGTGAGATTGTGCTTATAACAAGAGCACAAAGGGAAACTGTTACAGGGATAAGAAAACGAATAAGGTCAGATTTTGCTTCTGCAATGTAAGACTTTCCTTTTTCGGATATTTGGACCGATATGTATTCAAAATTGAATGTTTGAAAATTGCCAGTATTAGGGTTGTATTGAGTTGAACTTTTCCGATTTGCAATTAAAAATCCAAGGGTATCAAGATATTTCACAATCTCTAATTGGCTTTCGGTCATATCTGAGCAGTCGAGAGTATTGGCTTTATATATTTTTGTGAAGAGTTGTTTTTGAGATTTAGACAAATGAATCATGATTTCTCCTTTGCTTTTTCTAAAGCATATCACATAGAGGGGGAAAACGACAAGAGAAGATGTAAGAACCATGTACAGGCACAGTTAATAACATACTAACAGGAGGTGGGGTTATGGCAAGATACCCGAACAAGGCTACATACCGGACTTGGGTTAGAGATTCCCAGACAGGGGAATGGAAGCAGATCGACCCAAAAGATATACCTCAGGAGAAAATCAATGAGCTTTGCGACAATTTTGCTTTAGGCGCGGGATATGCGCGAGCAAAGTAGCCACGGCGGTGGCTTGTCGGACAAGCAGAAAGGAGAACGATGAAAGCAGGGAATGTGTTGACAGTGATCGGACTTGCGGTATTTGCAGTTGGGACATGCATGTTGGATAGTGAAAATCTTGCAGGAATGATTGCTGCTTGGATGTCAATCAGTGGAATTTTTACCATGTGGCTTGGCTACATTGTGAACGAGATCCGCGAGAGACGCAGAGAAACGAACCGGAGAGTTGAACGACTCCGCAAATCCACATGAAAGGAGTAGGCTGTGTGTTGCTTAGTGATAACCACCTGCACCGGCGCGATACGGACCGCACGGACACCCACCGTAAGGGGAAAGAGACAGAAGCGGACTTCCAGAGCGTGCTCGAAGCAGAACAAAAAAAGATGGATCCACCAACCAAAGCAAATCCATCTTAACTGGGAAATCGAATCACCTTCAATAGAAGGAGATTCGAAACAATACAATTGTATTTTACCCGAATGATTGTGGGAAAGCAAGACAAGCGTGAGAAAAAATTGAGATTAGAACAGATTAAGGAATTATTGAAAGCCTACGCAGGATGCGAGGCGGTAACAAATTTAATAAATGATGCCGGCGGGCTGATCTTTATGGATGCGGATTGCCAGCTTCTGACGGATGTTGAAGATTCTATATTCAATGCGCTCAGTGACGGATTGAGCGATGATGCGATTGAAGAGGTATTTTACTGTATGAGGGAAAACAATGCGGAGCGTATCTTCGAGATCCGTAGATCGGAAGGTGCAGCATGAATATGCCGGACAATTACGACTTTTTCAGTATGCATGAGGCGGAGATGTATGCAAAACTTGATCACAGGCCAGTGTGCGTGTGTTGTGAGGAACATATTCAAGATGATCATGCATATGACATCGACGGCAACTTATATTGTCCGGATTGTATGGAATCACAATTTAGGGTGGAGATTGACTGATGTATTACAGAGAATGCCCTTGGTGCGGTAGCAACTTGGATCCGGGAGAGCGGTGTGAGTGCAAGAAGAGAGCACAGGAACAGAAGAATAAGATCCTTGCCATGTATAAGGATGGCGAGGATGGACAGATAACAATGAATTTGATGGAGGTGCAAAGTGAGCACACAGAATGTGTTTGAGACATTGAACGCGATCAACGTCAATGATTACACAGAATTAAAAGATACCGGAAGAGCGAAGTTGACCTATTTGTCGTGGTCAAAGGCTTGGGAAGAGGTCAAAAAGCGATTCCCGGCAGCAACGTATGAGATCAAAAGATTCGGTCTACAGAGTCTTCCGTATGTTTACGATGAAAATACCGGTTATATGGTATTTACGACAGTCACGATTGAGGGAATCACTCATGAGATGTGGTTGCCGGTTATGGATAACAAGAACAAAGCAATGAAAGCGAATCCTTATGATTATAAGACAAGAAGCGGATCCGGTCATGTGGAAGCGGCAACTATGTTTGATATCAATACGGCAATCATGCGCTGCTTGACAAAGAATCTCGCAATGTTTGGACTTGGACTCTATATCTACAACGGAGAGGATATTCCAAACATGGAAAAAGATGAGAATCTGACGAAACCGGTGGATAAGGCACATATCGCTACTTTGAAGAAAGAGATGGAGCGTACCGGCATCAGCGAAAAGCGATTGCTTTATAACATCGGCTGTCAGTCGATGGAGACAATCACGATCAAGAGCTTTGAGCGTGCGATGGAATTGTTTAAGAATACGCCGGACAAGGAAGTGAGCGCCTGATGGAGACAACCGGAAAGCTGACCGGGGCGAGCCGTACATTTGACGGACACGGCGTCATCCTCACGTTTGCGGTTGATGCTTCGGCATCCGGTCAGATCGAGAACATGAAGCAAGAAGATATGCTCCGGATCAAGGTGGTTAAGTACCGCCAGAAGCGGAGTCTTGATGCCAATGCATACGCATGGGTACTTATGACCAAGATTGCCAATCATCCGGATATCTCATCGAGCAAAGAGGAAGTGTATGAGCAGATGCTGCAGAAATACGGAACTTTTTACGAGGATGAGGGCGGATATATCCCTATTACGGTCAAAAAGACGGTAGACATGACAAAGGTGCCTGGCCATTGGAAACATATTAAGGATAATGGTAATTTTGCATCCTATCTGATGATCAAAGGATCGAGCGAGTATAACACCGCGGAGATGGCACATTTTATTGACTGCATCGTGGAAGAGGCGCGGGATCTTGGAATTGAGACCGCTACACCGGATGAGCTGGAGCGAATGAAGCAGGAATGGGGTGCGGCATGAAAAGGCTGTGGAGCGCATTTACAGACGACATGGATCATTGCTATTTTACCGGAACTGCTCCGGTGGAGAGACATCACATTTGGGGCGG
>CAVHWG010000115.1:0-15294 GCA_963639645.1 Firmicutes bacterium TM09-10
CCCGGATATGCAATATCATAAGTATCGCATAGAAGCTGTTTTACCAATTCTCCTCCGCCTTCGCCGATTGCCATTGTTCCCAGTGCACCGTAACGCGTGTGCGAATCTGATCCTAAGATCATTCTTCCACATCCGGCCATCACCTCTCGCATATACTGATGAATGACTGCCATATGCGGCGGCACATAAATTCCACCATATTTTTTTGCCGCTGAAAGTCCGAATACATGATCATCCTCATTGATCGTACCACCGACTGCACAAAGCGAATTATGACAATTCGTCAGCACATACGGAATCGGGAACTTCTCAAGCCCGGATGCTTTTGCGGTCTGAATGATACCAACAAATGTGATATCATGGCTTGTCATTGCATCAAAACGAATCTTCAAATTGTCCATATCAGAAGATATATTGTGTGCTTTCAGAATCGAATATGCAATCGTCCCCTTTTTCGCCTCTTCTTTTGTTACAGAAACATGCGCCTTGGATTCCGGTACAATTTCTGTTTTATTTATTAAAAATACTCCTTCTTCACTTAATTTAACCATTTTTTTACCTTTCCTTTCCGATTCGTCACAACCATTTTACATATAAATTCCATACACACCGACAAATGCAAATACCGCCAATACCGCGAGTGCAATAAACGAGACTGCAAAAAGTTCAACAAATAAACGATTTTGTGGGAAGTGCTCCTCCGCATTCTCCTGCTGTGCCACTCCGGCCATGATCAATGCACCGGTTGTAGAGATTGGTGTAAAACCAGATACCGTTCCACCGATAACAATTACCGTGACAAGTTGTACGGCACTGACACCGAGTCCGGATGCAAGTCCACTCGCCGTAGGGATCAGGGTTGGGAACACAACGCCAAGTCCGGAACTAAAGAAGGACATTGTGCCTGCTGCAATCGCCATGATCATTGCTGCCGTGCGCGGTCCCATAATTTTCTCTAATGCCTGAACCATAATATCAATTCCGCCGGATATCGAAATAATATTCATCAGGATGCCGACCCCCATGACCATAAGAATGACATTCCACGGAATACCCGTAATCGCTTTTTTCTCCTGCGCATCTCCGATCACGACCAGAACACTTCCTACCAGGAATCCGGTTAAACCGACATTCCAGGAGAAAAACAATGCACCGATTGCCAAAACAAGAAGTCCGATCAAAGAGCACCACTGTTTGATATTGAAGTGTGGAAGTTCCTCATGCTTTACCGATACAACCTTCTCATCCACCTGCCAGCCCTTGTAATACACATACACTAACACGCCAACAACAAGCGCTGTGATCGTCATACCGATCATGATCGGTATGGTATTGCCCTGCAGATTCTGCGCCTCCATCAATTCTCTAACTACCGCACTCTCCGGCGTCAGCGGGCTCATACGCCCAGACATAACCCCCAGATCTCCGATCACGGCAGTCATGATCGGATTGATTCCTGCCGAGACTGCAACCGGAATTGCAATTACCGGAACGATGGCAAGACTCGGAATTGCTCCCGGACCTACCGCACAGATGCCAAATCCCAGAAGATAGATAACAACCGGAATCAAATGCTTTCTGCTTCCAACCACAGCCACCAGCTTTCTTGCAAGAAGCTCCAGCGTTCCGTTTCCGTTAATGATCGAAAACAGATAGGTAATGCCGACCATCTGTATAAAAAGCGAAGAACTGAAACCTGCGATAATATCCTTGGTATCTAGTTTGTATACAATGCCAAGAATCATTGAAAAAGCGATACAAAGGATTCCGACATTACTGTTTCTCCAAAACCCGATGATAATAGCCACAAGAAGTAAAATAATTGAAACCAATCCAAGATTCATATGCTAGTCCTCCCTAAAAGTAATACACACAGGACTCTCTGTCGGAATGATTCTTCCTGTATACTCCATATGTCCGCTTTCGGAATCCAGCTTCATCTCAACAATCGTATCACTGTCCTCATTTGCAACATAAAAACGGCTGTAATCAGGATTAAACGAAATAAAACGCGGTGTCAGTCCAAGCGTCGGATAATAACCAAGTTCTTTCATATAACCGGTGTGCTGATCGATACGATACAACACGATCGACTCATGGATACGGTTTGATCCGATCAGTATTTCACCTTTCTGATCCAACACGGAAGCACTCGCCTGTCCCTCTCCTGTGTATGTTTCCGGAAGTGATGGCAGATTCTGTCTTCCTTTGATTGTGCCACTCTTCTCATCAAATTCAAGAAACGTCATCTTGTTCCCCTTCTCATTGATCAGATATACAAAGCGATTGTTCGGGTGAATCGATACATGTCTCGGCTCATCGTAGGTTCCGGCATAAAACGTATCTGTCATCGTAAGGGAACCGTCCTTAGGATCAAAACGAAATACACGAACCATACCGTAGCCCTGCAATCGCGCCTGTGTAACAACAAAAAGAAATTCCTTATTCCGATCCCATATACACTGATGTGCAAAAGAAATCTTTCCTTCCGACTGTCCTTCCAGCCCGGTCTTTGATACAATCTCACCTAAGGAGCCATCTTCCAGTCTGCGGATCACATAGACGGCACCTCCCTGCAGTGTGGCAACGACAACATATTGATTTGTTTTGTCCACCGTGATGAAGACCGGATTTTTTCCGCCGATATCAATGGTGTTCAAATGCGTCAGTGTACCGTCCTCTGCAATCCTGTAGCTGCTGATCATCGTAAAATCTCCATGTACCGAATACAGATACTGCTCCGACATATCCATCGTCTGATAAGATGGATTTTCTTCTGTCTTAAGACACTGCAGCTGCGTCCATTCTCCCGTCTGTTCATCGATCTTGTAAACTTTTAATCCTTTGCCTCTGGCATTTCTCTCTCTGGTTGTTCTGCAACCAACGTATGCAATACTCATATAAAACCTCCTGATCTGTTCAATAAAAAAGCACCGGAATCTTTATACAAAAAGTATAGAAAATTCCGGTGTCAAAAGGAAATTCAGCTATTGACTAACCAGGATATTCCAAAACGGAATATACGATATTGCATTTTACCCATAAAAAAGGTGAACCGCATCAGCAGTTCACCTGATAATACTTTTCGACAAAAGAAACAAAATCCATGATCTCCGGACTCTGAAAGCATTCCTCCCCCACCATCATCCAGACCTTACGACTGACCGGTGCACCTGCGCTGTCATAGACCGCCAGTTTCTGTGCCTTCTGCTCATTCACTCTCCATTTGTCGCCGAAAACAAACGTCACACCAAGTCCATTTTCCACCATTTCGATTGCGATATCCGCATACGGAACACGATGTGTTTCCTGCGGCATCACATTAAAATGATTTCTCCACCACTGTATAACCGTCAGCTTCACGATCGGATTAAAGTAAGATTCGATCAGAGGAAGATGCTCGATTTCTTCCATCTTGACACCTTTCGGTGTCACCATGTACATCTCCTCGTTGAACAAACAGGTCTTCTCACCTAAAAACGGAAAATCGCCACAAATAATACCAATATCGATACTTCCGTTTGTAAGCTGATTGATGATCACATCGCTGGGATTCGGAACCGTCTCCATCTGAATATTGCTGTACTCCTCAAAATACTCCTTGAGCAGTTCCGGCATGTGAATCCTTGCAAACGAATTCGGCACACCCAGACGGAGTAATTGTTTCTTTGCATGATTCTCCGCAAAATGCTCCTCGATTTCCTTCAAGAAATCCAGCATGATATTCGCTTTGCGTACAAGATACTTTCCCTCTTCCGTAAAAGTCACACCCTGACTGTTTCGGTGAACCACCTCGATATTCCACTCGTTCTCAATTGAGCGGACGCGTTTCGTCAACGCAGACTGTGTCATATAAAGTGCCTCAGCTGCCTTCGTCATGCTTTTTTTCTCATACAGTGTGATCAGTATTTTCCAATCGATTTCCTTCATCTTTTATCACTCGCTTAAGATTACAATGCTTCTCAATATAAGTCACAAAATCTTCCAATACCTTTGTCATTCTCTTATTCTTTGAATAGAGAAACCAGGTATTTCGTGTAACAAACGTGCCATCCCCGTGCATAAGCGGTGTCAGACACAGATCATACTCGTTCTCATAATTATCCGGAAGAAAACAGAGCGTGTATCCCAAGCCTTTGGCGACAACCTGCCAAGCCACATCGACATACCCCACCGTCATTCCTGCCGGAAGATCCATGTCAAATGTTTCCTTCCACCATCCTGCAATAATTTCTCTGGAACGATCATTTGTCTTATATGAGATAAACTGCATCTCTTTTAATTTTTCAAGATCAACCGGTTCTCTGGTAACAAGATATGCCTTATTGACAGCGATCAGCGTCCGATTGACAGAGCCTTCATAATCACCTCTGATAAACGCAACATCCAAAGACTCATCAAACATCTTACGGAACAGAATATTACTCTGATCATTCACGATGGAAAAGCGTATATTTGGATGCTCCATACGATATGTCAGAAGAAGGTCCGATAACGTATACTTGCTGAACGTGTAGGACGCACCGATCACAATCTCTCCATCCGCACTGTCCTTGATCTCCTTCAGGCGCATTCTTGTCGTATTCATAAACTCCATATACTTTCGGGCCTGTTCCGCAAGGAACTCCCCTTCCTGCGTAAATTCAAGCCCCTTCGTCGTACGATTGACGATCGTCACCTGAAACTCTTCCTCCATATGCTGGATTCGCTTTGTCAGAGACGGCTGTGTAATATACAAAAGATTCGCAACTTTTGTCATATTCGGGTTCTTATGTAACTCGTAAAGAATCTCCCAATCCGTGTCTTTCATGTTCTTCTCCTTTACCCTTTATATTCCTGAATATACTATCCATATTTTAACATATTTTATCCGGAATAAAAAGCAGAAGGACCCTAACGGATTTTCTGGATCGTCTCGATCAGATAGTCGGTAAATTCCGCTGCGGAAGCATCCTCAGCAAATGTTGTCACAACAAGCTTTTTCTCTGTTACTGTACAGATATCAAGTGCCTTCTCCAGCAACGCATTTCTGTCCGCATAACCGATATGGATCAGCATCTGTCCGATCGCACGGATCAGGCTGCATGGGTTTGCATACTCCGCTCTTCCATGCTCGATGAGATACGGTGCCGTACCGTGGATTGCCTCAAACAGCGCATACTGATTACCGATATTCGACGAACATGCATTGCCCAGTCCTCCGGCGTGTTCTGCCGCAACATCAGTTACAATATCACCATAAAGATTCGGAAGAACCACCACTTCAATGCCCTGGTTGAAATCAGGATCTAACATCTTCGCACACATTGCATCCACCAGACGCTCCTGAATCTCGATTTCCGGATATTCTTTTCCAACTTCACGCACGGCTTTAATAAAGTTACCATCCACCAGTTTTACGATGTTGGCTTTCGTTACGATCGTCACATTTTTCTTTCCGTTTTTGCGTGCAAATTCAAATGCGGCACGTGCGATACGCTCGCTTCCCTGTCGTGTCTGCACTTTAAAATCAACGGCAAGATCCTCGTCCACCTGAATTCCCTTGTCACCCCAGATATATTCTCCTTCAATATTCTCACGGAAGAATGTCCAGTCAATATTTTTGTCCGGAATCTTAATCGGTCGTACCGCAGCAAAAAGTTCCAGTTCTCTTCGAAGTAGGCTGTTGGCACTGACCAGATTCGGGAGTCCGTCCCCCGCTCTCGGTGTGACCATAGGTCCTTTTACAAGTACATCGCATTCCTTGATCTTCGGAATCACCTCTGCCGGAAGACTTTCCATCTTGGCAACACGATCTTCGATCTTCATTCCGTCGATCGTGCGGATCTCAATTTTATTTTGTGCAATTTCCGGACCAACAAGTTCCATTAACACACGCAACGCCTGCTCCATAAGGAGAGGTCCAACACCGTCACCCGGAAGAATCCCGATCACAATCTTATTCTTCTTTCCGAAATCGGTCGGCATCTGAGACTGTTTCATACGTTCAATTCGCTCCGATTCATTTCTGATCAGTGTCCCAAATCGATCCTGTGCCGTCTTAATTGCACCTTCTTTGATTCCACTCATAATTCAACCTCCACAATTTTTGTACCCAAGTGTATATTTACGCATCCAACTGCTTTTTCAAATAACGAAGCTGTCCGCCGCTTAATACGACCTCAACCTCATTTTCCGAAAGATCCAGTTTTACTTTGAATGCAAAATTCTTTGTAATGTCTCGTACCACAATCTCTCTCGTCGGAATCTGATCCAACAGACCGTCAATCTCAAGTTCATCTAACAGATCGATTTTATCGTAGTCTTCCGGATTTTCAAAAAGCATCGGAATAATACCATGATTAACGAGATTTCCCTTGTGAATACGCGCAATGCTCTTAGCGATCACGCATTTTACCCCAAGATACATCGGATTGATCGCTGCATGCTCACGCGAAGATCCCTGTCCGTAATTCTCTCCGCCGATAATGATGCTTGAGCCGAGTTCCTTGGCGCGTGCGGCAAACTCCGGCGCATAGCGGTGATAGCAGTACTGCGACATAAGCGGAATATTCGAACGCATGCTTGAAAACTCTGCGCTTGCCGGAGTGATATCATCCGTGGAAATATTATCTCCGCCTTTTAAGCTTACCGGAACCTTCAAATGCTGTGTCGGTACTTCCGGAACCGGAAGGAATTTAATATTTGGTCCTCGTACAATCTCCACGTTCTTTGCTTCTTCCTCAGGGAGAGGCTTAATGATCATAGAATCGTCGATTTCATAGTTCTCCGGCTCATGCACGTCGCTGAGAATACCAATTTTCTCTCCTAAGATTTCCTCTGCTGACGCAAACGTTCCTTTGATTGCGGTAGCCGCCGCACTCTCCGGGCTGACCAGATAGATCTTTGCGTTCGGGTTTCCGGCACGCCCTTTAAAATTACGGTTAGAAGTACGGACTGCAATGCCTTCGGTTGCAGGTGTCTGTCCGATTGCACAACACGGTCCGCAAGCGATCTCCAACATACGCACACCGGCATCCAGTAAGATTCCGATATAACCATCTTCTAACAGCTGCTTGTAGGTCTGTTTGGAAGCGATCGCACAGGTACAGCTCACGTTTTCATTTACATGATGTCCCTTGAAAACAAGGGCCGCTTTTGCAACATCTGCATAGGAGGTATTGGTACAGCTTCCGATAAACACCTGCTGCACCGGAAGATTCTCCTTTTCCACTTCCCTGAGCAGCTTTACATTATCCGGCTGATGCGGACAGGATACAAGGGGCTCCAGCTCACTTAAATTGATTTCTATGCAGTCATCATATTCCGCATCCTCATCCGGTAACAACTCGCGGTAAGCGTCCTCTCTTCCCTGTGCCTTTAAGAACTTGCGCACCTGCTCGTCCGCCGGGAAGATGGATGTGGTTGCTCCAAGCTCCGCACCCATATTCGTGATGGTTGCCCGCTGTGGAACTTCAAGCTTTGCCGCACCTTCCCCGACATATTCATATACATTTCCAAGGCCACCCTTGATGGATACTCTGCGGAGCATCTCAAGAATGACTTCTTTCGCATTGACTCCCGGCTTCAATTCGCCGGTCAGATTTACTTTTATCACGCGTGGCATCTTCAGACGCATCGGTACTCCTGTCATTGCAGTCGCAACATCCATTCCACCGACACCGATACAAAGCATGCCGATCGAACCGCCATGCGGTGTATGGCTGTCTCCGCCCATGCTGATTTTTCCCGGCACGCCAAATCTGGACACATGTACGGTATGACAGATTCCATTGCCCGGTCTTGATACATGCACACCAAATTTTTTTGCAGCCGACTGCAGATAAATATGATCATCCGGAGTCTTGTGATCCACATACAAAAGATTATGGTCAAGATAGCTGACACTGCACTCTGTGCGAATGCGGTCAAGACCGATTGCTTCAAATGCCAGATACGTCATAACGGCATTGATATCATGTGTCAGTGTCTGATCCACTTTAATAAATACTTCCTCACCCGGAATCATACTTCCGGATACATAATGTTCTTCTATGATCTTTCGAGTTAATGATTTACCCATTTTGTATCAGTCCTCCTGCTCGTTTTAAAACTCGTATGGCTTTACCTGACGTACCACATCCATGATGGTACCGTCTCTTGACTCGATGATTCCAACAACGCGATCCTCAAATTGAACCGGTTTCGGTTCACCCGTAATTCCATAAGCGATATCCCTTAATTCCTCAATCGTCTTAAATGGGATATCCGTCACATCCTTCATACAATCGATCAGATCCTGTCTTGCAGGGTTGATGGCAACACCGTAATCGGTGACAACAACATCGACCGATTCGCCCGGTGTGGTAACTGTCGTAACGTTCGTACAGATTGCCGGGATTCTTCCCTGTAAAAGCGGGCAGATAACAATGGTACATTTCGCTCCTGCCGCCGCATCCGGATGGCCTCCCTGTGCACCGGTAATCACGCCGTCCGATCCAACCACAACATTAACATTGAAATTTACATCTACTTCCAGTGCGCCCAAGATAACAAAATCTAATTTATTGACAAATGCGCCTTTGTTGAATGGGTTTGCATATGCACCTGCACTGATTCTGTGATGATTCGGCCTCTTTACGGATTCTACTGCCGAAGTATCAAAATCCTGTGTATCAAGCAGCATCCCCACCAGGCCTTCGTCTAAAAGGTCACACATACCTTTTGACATGCCACCAACTGCAAATCCCATCTTGATTCCTCGTTCTCTCATAACTTTTCCCAGAGATACCGCAGAAGCAATGGACGCTCCTCCAACGCCGGTCTGATAAGAAAATCCATCCTTGAAATATGGTGTATTGATTACGAACTTCGTACAGTAATCCGCCATCATGATCTTTCTGACATCGGTTGTCGGCTTTGCCGCTCCGGTTGCAATTTTTTCCGGAATACCGATCTGATCTACCACACAAACATAGTCTACTTTTGTGCAATTGATATCTGCCGGATAATTTGGGAACGGAACAAGACAGTCCGTAATCGCAACAACTTTATTTGCATGATTTCCGTCTACAAACGAATAGGAGAGAACTCCACAGTCACTCTTGCCGCCAACGCCTTTACAATTTCCGTAATCGTCACAGGTCGGTGCTCCGATAAAGGAGATATCGATCGTCGTCTCGCCGGTCTGGATCGCCCGAATTCGTCCGCCATGGGAGCGCATGATTGCCAGGCCTTTAAGTTTTCCATTCGAAATTGCCTCCCCGATCTTGCCACGGACACCGGACGACTGAATGTTTGTGATCGTTCCGTCCTCGATCATCGGCAGCAGCGCATCATGCGCTTTGCCGAGTGAGCTTGCACAAATGGTCACATCCTTGATCCCCATCTTGTGTACTTCTTCCATGACCATATTCACGATGAGATCGCCCTCACGGAAATGATGATGAAACCCCAGTGTCATTCCGTCATGTGCACCGCATTTTACCAATGCATCATGAATGGAATCCACCAGCTTGCTCGTATCATGATTCATTACCACTTTCGTGATCGGTCCCTGCTTATGAAATTCCGTTCCGTCTTTATAGAAATTTCCCTGAAATACTTCTTTTCCGGTCAGTTTTATAATTTCTTCCGGGATATCTCTTCCTACTTTATTGATCATCTTACAGTTCCCCCTTATATACGCCGGACGCTTTTGCCAGTTCCAGTGTTCTCTTTGCTCCGTCATAGAAAGCGATATCGATCATCTTTCCGTCAACCGTAAATACACCGATTCCCTGCGCACTTTTCTCATCAATCTCTCTGACAACTTTCTCGGCAAAAATGATATCTTTTTCACTCGGCGTAAAGATTTCATGCACAATGGAAATCTGCCTCGGATTGATGATCGACTTGCCATCAAAGCCCATTAGATGAATGTTCTCCACGTCTTTGCGGAAGCCTTCCATATCATCCAGATTCGTATATACTGTGTCGAAGCATTGTACCCCCGCCGCTCTGGCGGCAATGATCATATGCTGTCTCGCTCCCATCAGTTCTATTCCGGTTCCTGTAATATGTGTCTGCAGATCCTTAGTATAATCTCCGCCGGATAACGCAATTCCGAAAAGGCGGTCAGAAGACTCACAGATTTCCAGCGCATTTAAAATCCCCTTTGCCGATTCCAACGCCGCCATAATAAGCGTTCTGCCCTCCGGAATGTTGAATTCTTTCTCGGCTGCAATCACCTGTTCCTCTATGGTATGTACATCTTTGGCACTCTCGGTCTTCGGAATACGGATTGTGTCTGCGCCTCCCGCAACCGCACAACGGATATCCTCTTTCCAATATGGAGTATCCAATCCGTTGATTCGTACCACACGCTCCACTCCGTGATAATCGATCTCCTGCAACGCATGATATAAGGAAAAGCGCGCTGCATCCTTCTCCTTTTCTGCCACTGCATCCTCCAAATCCAGCATAATGCAATCCGGTTTATAGATATATGGATCTTTGATCAGTCCCGGTTTCTGGCAATTCAAGAACATCATGGTTCTTCTCAATCTTTTTTTATTTGGATGATTCATCGAATTACACCTCCCCACGGAAGATTTTCTTTCTGTCCCAGCGCACGATATACAGCGCCCTCAACTCGTGCTTTTAGTGTGCAATCCAAAGCACCTTTATCCACGATTTTTACCTTTGCATTTTCCACGCCTAGATTGTTTAATGTGGCAAGCACTGTCTTTCGGATACTGTGTCCGAACTGATTGATAACCGTGCTGTCCAATTCAATTTCAATGCCCGCCTCATTTGGCTCGATCGTTACCATTGCGTCACTGGACTCAAGCGTTCCCGCAACTGCTGCTTTCGTTATGTTCATACGCTCCTCCTTGTCTTGTCACTCTTCCTGTTTCCATCATAGCTCCGCAGAGACCGTTTTGTATAATGGTCAAATTGAATGTAGCAATAACTTTTTCTCATAACGGATGTTAACCGTTCGTATCCTGCATAGCCTTATTGATCCGATACAGAAAATGCGTTACTGCCAACAGATCCGCACAACCTCCCGGACTGATGTAACGGTCAATAAATTCCTGATCCATCTGTTTAACGCTTTGTCTTCCTTTCTCGGATAGCATTCCTCCGCGATCAAGCGCAGTTCGTGCCCACTGTCTGGCATAGATTGCAGTCTCCTCATTATGCCTGGCGACGATATTCGTATCCTGTGTGTTCTCAATAAGGTATAGCAGCGTATGCACCAAAGCATCATTAACCGACAACACCCTGCTGTCTCTCAGCTGTGTGTATACAACAAGTGCGGTTGTCCGAACAACCTTATAACCACTCTCTGCAACGCCTCGCACACCTTTGCAGCCATACTGCCTGTACATGCGCTCCCCTTTGGTCATTTCCGCCTCGTCCCTGCACATTGCAAAATCATGCGCACAAATTCCTTCGCACATCTCTGCTGCACAGCCACAGACGCTCTCGGATGATAGCATCTTTTTATTTCCGAGCAGCCATCCCGCACAACCGCATAGAATTCCGAGTGAGAAGATCATTCCTTTGTGTGTGTTGATGCCTTTTGTAAAATGAAACATGGTTTGTTCCGACTCTTTTCCAATCTCACGCAGCTTAGGGAGAAGCGACCTGATATCCTGTCCGCAATATGCAATTCCCTGATCGATCATCCTATCAAACGAATTATGAAGTGCTGCTGCGGATGACATAAATGTGAAATAGTCCATGTCATAATGTGCACCGTTGTTCACGCGGTCAACAAGTCCCGGCTTTGGTGTCGCTGCCACTTCATATAGCATTGCCTCTACCGCATAGGATGCGATCTGTTCCTTTATATGTCCTATCTCCATCTGCACAAGCCTCCTTATTTTTCTTCCTGCTTTTATGTTAAAACACCAACGAGCGGCCTGTAAAACTCCTTATTTTTATGATGTCATTCCCATACGGAATGCTCACACCATCACCATGCAAGGTATAATAAATGCAGGTAAATGAGAAAGGATGGTTTCCATGCAGGATTACTTTGTTACTCCAATCAGAAAAGAAGATACGGCTGCACAGACACAGGTTGATGCATTGCTTCATGCAGAAGGCATTCGAAGGGATGCCTGTATTACATATACTTGCGGAATCTATGATGCATCCGCGCATCTGATTGCCACCGGAAGCTGCTTTTCCGATACACTGCGCTGCTTCGCGGTAAGTCGGGAATACAGGGGCGAAGGACTGCTCAACCGGATCGTATCACACTTGATCGAATACCAGCTTGCCAGAGGATATTCCCACCTCTTTGTGTACACCAAATCCGATACGGCCTTATTCTTTCGCGATCTCGGTTTCTATGAGATTACCCATACCGACGATCATCTCGTATTTATGGAAAATACACGCACCGGATTTAAAAATTACCTGTCTTCTCTGGAACGCTCAAGAATCAACGTCGATCGTGTGGCTGCCATTGTCATGAATGCCAATCCTTTCACATTGGGACATCAGTATCTTGTCTCGCGGGCTGCCGATGAAAATGATATCGTACATCTTTTCCTTGTCAGTGACGATCGAAGTCTGATTCCTTACAAGGTAAGAAAGCAACTGGTTTTAGAGGGAACTTTACCCTTCTGCAATGTTATCTTCCATGATTGCGGTTCTTACATGATCAGCAGCGAAACGTTTCCCAGTTACTTCCAGAAAGATGATGCTGCCGTCATACGAACGCATGCGAATCTGGATCTGACGATTTTTACAAAAATTGCCGAAAAGCTTGGAATTACTTCAAGATATGTCGGGGAAGAACACTCCAGTCTCGTGACCGGACTTTACAATCAATTGATGCGTACGAAGCTGCCGGCCGCAGGCATCGACTGTGTCGAAATTCCACGGCTATGTTATCTTGGAACTCCGATCAGTGCCTCAACAGTTCGATATGCGATCCAAACAAACCGGTTATCACAGATTCATGATCTGGTTCCGGAAAGCACCTATCGCTTTTTTACCGGTCCGGATGCCGGTCCCATGATTACCGCGCTCCAAACCGCAAGCAATGTAATTCACTATTAGATCATAAGGGGAGGAATACGATTATGACGACCAATCAGGTTTCCATCGAAGATATGATGCGCTGTCGCGAGCGTCGCGCCCAGCAGCAATTTAATTACACAGAACGATTTCATTCTACCGTTCTCTCTTTTTGTATGAACATTCCGGGACCGATAAAGACAAATCCGGACATTCGTTTTGCTTTTGATGTGGGACAACAAACGATTCTTCAGACACTGTCCCTTCATTCAATTCCAATTCTTGATCAAGTTGCTTTCCATGATAAAACCGGTGACGAAATGCTTCTTTGCATTCGCTGCAATGCCTCACAGATCAAAGATCTCATGCGTGAAATTGAGGAAGATCATCCTCTCGGAAGACTGTATGATATTGATGTGATCGATGCGACCGGAACAAAGCTTTCCCGCCCCACTTACCGCAAATGTCTTCTTTGTGATCATCAGGCGCAGGAATGTGCTCGTTCCCGGAGACATAGTCTTATCGAAATGTTTGACAGGATAACGGAAATGATCCGCTCTTACAAAGAGTCACTGAGCATTTCATGCTGATGCGCGTATTTCTCTTTCGTTGCCATACCACCGCGGATGTGCCGCTCGGATTTATTGACATCGATGACTTTGCGCGCCTCCACCGCAAGTGCCGGATTGACCTGCTCCAAGCGCTCGGTCACATCCTTATGTACAGTGCTTTTGCTGATTCCGAAATTCTTGGCAGCCTGCCGCACCGTGGCATTGTTCTCAATAATATAATTGGCGATCTCAATGGCTCGCTCCTCAATATAAGTTTTCAAAAAAATACCTCTGCATTACTGTGTTTGTACAGTTTATGCAGAGATATAAAAAGTATCCATAAATTTTAAATTGATTCAATGATATCCATCATGATTCGTAATTTACGTTCCGGAATTTTTGACGCATTATTGGCTGCAATACATCTTCCCTTTTGTGTTATCCATACCTTTGTTCCATTTGGTGTAGGAGTTCCTTCCGCGATATGAACATGTATCGGTTCCAATGGCATACCCCCGTTGAGCCAAAAATATACAAGGTATGCCCCGATTTTAAAAACCTGCGGCATTATCAAATCCTCCTTCTCTGGCTAAACGAATAATTATATGTGCAAGAGATGCTATGATGTCCTGTAACTTTGCAATATCGCTTTCAGAAAAGCCCCGAACATTCTGCCACTTGTACTCCGGGAGGATACACTCAGCAGAACAAAAGCCTCCTTCTACAGGCTTTTCAATTTCCACTCGTACTTTCTCCACTCCATTTTCCGTATAACTTTCCGAGTGCACAATTTCGGTATTATCTTCCAATGTCATAAAAGGATACAACATAATTGAAACCTCCTCTTCACTAGCTTAAATATATTATACCTTTTGCTCATAGAAAGTACCACTAATTTATTATTTTTTAGGAATTATACTTATTTTACTCTGTCAGATCCACATCCTCAAAGGTGGTTTCCTCATACCCCTTTGCCGTCTTGCGATCAACCGTATACCAGGCGTGTGTCGCTCCGCGAGCCCCTTCTTCATCACCGGTATCCCCATAGATCCAGATTGTAACAAGCTGCTGGTCACCGTCTTTAGCCTCATGATCGATAACAACATGCATTTTATCGCTTTTTACAATATTGTTATGTGAAGTATAATAATCCAGCGCCATCTTCGTTAATTGCGCATCACTGTATCCCTGCGCCGACTTTGGATCTGTCATGAAGCAAAAAGCAACAAGCACGCACAACACAAGCGATTTCCACCAATGATCATGCCTTGCCAGATGCGCCCTCTCATGCGCGATCACATATGAATTTTGCGCCACATGTTCTGCCGACGGAAGAAAAATACGTGGACGTATTATCCCCAAGATAAAAGGCGTATCAATCCGATCACAGATCCACGTTCCATCGCTGCTTTGAATGCTTTCACGCGTATTCCGGTATAATTTTACATAGCTGTAAAGCGCATAGATCATCATCAACAGCATTCCCGAGCACCAGACAATGACCGCCACATTGTAGGCAGTTTTGTCAATACGCAAAAAATTATTATTTCACAAACCAAAAGCCTCCCTCTGTATCGACTGCACACATGCAATCATACAGAGAGAGGTTACCCATTTTTATTCTTATTTTGGGAAGTTGAATTCAGTCGCTTACGCCAATCGTTCATTCACATACGCTTCACTCTTCGCGATCGGCTTTATATCCAAATCATAATCCATATTAAAATCAAATGTCATATTCGAC
>CAVHWG010000116.1:0-3592 GCA_963639645.1 Firmicutes bacterium TM09-10
GATCTCCTCCATTCCCGACGCACTACAGGATCCACTGGTATCACATGCAGTCCATTCCTATACAGACATTCTGATCGGCGGTCGAAAGTATCGCAATCTGCGGGATAAAAAGCTATCGTTTGCCGAACTGTGTGAATATCCATGGGTCAGTCTCACACAGGATGCGATCGCACGCATTTTCGTCGACCAGTACTTTGCCTCAAAAGGCCTTCGCTTTACGCCTGCCATCGAGCTTGCCACTACGGATCTAATTCTTCCAGCAATTGAACATAATCTCGGAATCGGCTTTCTCCCGCCGGAATTTGTGGAAGAAGCGATCGATACCGGAACGGTTTTTCCGATTGCGCTTCCGGACAAGATGCCATACCGGACGATCTCTATGGTCTATGATCCGGAATACCCTCAGAGTATCGCATCAACTGCCTTTCGAAAATTTATGCTGGATCGAACATACAAGTAACGAATAAAAGACCGGAGCCGCCTGCGCAGCCCCGGTCTTTTGTTGGATTAGGGATGATATTAAATCTATATTAGAGTAAGTAAATTACTTATTCTCCGGTGTATGCCACTCCCAGTCACGAATCTCCTCAAGATCCTGACCGTACTCGGCAATATACTGTTTGTGCTCAACAAGCTTATCGTTCATCTTCTGAATGAGATATGATCCGCGATTTCCAAGCTTTGGAAGGTGCATGATCGCATCCTTGACAAGGTTGAAACGATCGATCTCATTCTGAACTCTCATATCAAACGGAGTGGTAATCGTACCCTCTTCCTGATATCCGTGAACCGACATGTTCTGGTTATCACGACGATAGGTAAGCTCGTGAATGAGTGTCGGGTATCCATGGAACGCAAAGATTACCGGCTTATCCGTTGTGAATAATGCATTATACTCTGCATCGCTTAATCCATGTGGATGCTTGTGGTTCGACTCCAGCTTAAACAGATCGACTACGTTTACAACACGGATCTTAAGCTCAGGGAACTCGTCACGCAGGATTGTGACAGCAGCCATCGTCTCAAGTGTCGGAGTATCTCCGCAGCAGGCCATAACGATATCCGGCTCCTCACCGTTGTCGTTGCTTGCCCACTCCCAGATGCCTACACCCTGTGTACAGTGCTTTACTGCCTGATCCATCGTCAGCCACTGATAACTTGGATGCTTGGATGCAACGATTGCATTCACATAATTCTTGCTCTTGATACAGTGATCAAAGCAGGATAACAGACAGTTCGTATCCGGTGGAAGATACATGCGGACAACATCTGCCTTCTTATTGGCAATGTGATCCAGGAAACCAGGATCCTGATGCGTAAATCCGTTGTGATCCTGCTGCCATACATTGGATGTAAGGATAAAGTTCAGGGACGCGATTGGACGTCTCCATGTCAGCTGATTACATACCTTTAACCACTTAGCATGCTGTGCTGCCATAGAATCTACAACACGGATAAATGCTTCGTAGCTTGCAAAGAATCCGTGACGTCCGGTAAGAAGATATCCCTCTAACCAGCCTTCACACATATGCTCACTTAACATACCGTCCATGATACGTCCGCCACGAGCGAGACAGTCATCACTAGGAAGAAGTTCTGCATTCCAGTCTCTGTTCTCCGCCTCAAATACCTTGTACAGACGGTTTGACATACTCTCATCCGGTCCGAAGATACGGAAATTCTTGCTGTCCTTATTCAAATTAAAGATATCACGAATATATCCGCCAAGCTCGATCATATCCTGTGCTTTGGTCTTACCAGGATCAACCTCAATGCCGTAGGAACGGAAATCCGGAAGTCTTAAGTCTTTCAGTAAAAGTCCACCGTTTGCATGTGGGTTTGCGCCGAGACGGGCATTTCCCTTCGGTGCTAATTCCGCAAGTTCCGGAATCAGACGACCATTCTCATCAAAGAGTTCCTGTGGACGGTAACTCTCCAGCCATTTCTGTAACAGAGGCAGATGTTCCTTCGGGTTCTCCATAGAGATCGGCACCTGATGGGCACGGAAGGAACCTTCGATCTGCTGTCCGTCAACAACCTTAGGGCCTGTCCATCCCTTTGGTGTACGAAGAACAATCATCGGCCACTTTGGACGCTCCGGATCATTGTTCTTTCTGGCATGCTCCTGAATTGCCTTGATCTTCCCAATTGCAGTATCCATTGCCTCAGCCATAAGCTTATGCATGGTCATTGGATCATCGCCCTCAACGAAGATCGGCTCCCAGCCGCATCCAACAAAGAAGCTCTCTAACTCTTCATGCGGAATACGTGAGAAAATAGTAGGGTTACTGATCTTATATCCATTCAGGTTCAGTACAGGAAGAACTGCACCGTCTGTAATTGGATTTAAGAATTTATTAGACTGCCAAGAGGTAGCCAGAGGTCCTGTCTCAGCCTCGCCGTCACCAACGATAACGGTTGCGATCAGATCCGGGTTATCAAATACAGCACCAAAAGCATGTGCGATCGAATAGCCAAGCTCACCACCCTCATTAATAGAACCCGGAGTCTCCGGTGCACAGTGACTCGGAACTCCACAAGGGAATGAGAACTGCTTAAACAGTTTCTGCATACCTTCTTCATCCTGACTGATGTTTGGATAAATCTCACTGTAGGTTCCCTCAAGATACGTATTTGCGATCATGAAGTTTCCGCCATGTCCCGGACCGGAAAGTAAAATCATATCCAGATCATAACGCTTGATCACACGGTTACAGTGTACATAGACAAAGTTCTGTCCCGGTACAGTTCCCCAGTGACCAACGATCTTCTTTTTAATCTGATCCATTGTTAAAGGCTCTTTTAATAATGGGTTGTCCAACAGATATAACTGACCTGCGGATAAATAGTTGGCAGCACGCCAGTAAGCGTCGATTTTATCTAACATTTCCTGGCAAAGCGGCTGCTTCTCAAGACAAGTATTCTCTGACATAGATTCCTCCTGTAATTATTGTTAATCTTTTGACAATCACAGAATAACACATTCCCTTTTATTCGTTAAATCAATTATTTGTATGTGATCCATATCATTTTGGTATGGATAAAAAGTTCTGAATGAGAAGAATTTCCACGATCCGCTCACTCGCATGCCCGTCTCCCTAACCGCCGGATTCAAATTACTATTTGCTTTTCACTTCCCCTTCCGGAAAGATAATCTTATTTACTAAGAAAAATACTACCATAGAAACTCCGCCGTTTAAAACGGTTGTTCCAATATTATAAAGCCAATTTGGCACAAACAATCCCGCCACGGCTACCCAGATGCAATTGATGGAATTTACAATACAGGTAACGATACAAAATGCGGTCAGATACCACATTCCCTGATACCATATATTGCCTTTGCTACGAAACACAAAGGATCTTTGAATCGGAAAATTGACACACTCTCCAATTACCATTGCCACCATATATGCACAGAAATATGGCAGACCGCCATGTGCCGCATCATAACCAATGAAATTCCATTTAAATGTTTCTCCGAACAATGTAATATCAATCCCCGGAAATCCGAAATCAATATTCGGAAGTCCTGCAAATACCAACGGAAGGAATAAAAGCATACCATTTGCCAGATTATACGGTGCAGCAC
>CAVHWG010000117.1:0-2198 GCA_963639645.1 Firmicutes bacterium TM09-10
AGATCCTTAGTGGTATACTTTAAAAATAATCTTTTATCAGTACCAGACCACATAAAACCAATTTCTTTTTCATAACCATCTTTCCTTTCTCCCTTGCCTTTAAAATTAATTATAGCATTTCCATTGATTTTATTTCAATATTCAATATGAATTGATAACATCTGTTCTTGGTTTTTCGAGCAATCCATATTATAATAATAAATTATGAACAAGTTTAGGAGGCAACTATGGCTTTTGACGGAATCGTAATCGCAAGTCTGGTCCACGAATTAAACCAGACTGTTTTAAATAGTAAGATCAGCAAAATCGCACAGCCGGAGAATGACGAACTTTTGCTCACCTGCAAAGGAACGAACGGACAGTTTCGTGTCGCAATCTCCGCGAGTGCATCTCTTCCGTTTTTATATCTGACGGACGAGAACAAACCAAGTCCGCTGACTGCGCCGACATTCTGTATGGTGCTGCGCAAGCATATCGCCAATGGACGGATCACACGTATTTATCAGCCGCACATGGAGCGTATCATCAATATGGAGATCGAACACCTCAACGAGATGGGGGATCTCTGCCACAAAACGCTGATCATCGAGCTGATGGGCAAGCATTCCAACATCATATTCTGTGATGAAAAAGGCATGATCATCGACAGTATCAAGCATGTTTCCTCCGCGGTAAGTTCGCTGCGTGAGGTGCTTCCGGGCAAGGAATATTTTATCCCAGCAACGCAGGATGACAAATTTAACCCGCTCACAACGCCAGCCGACCAGATCCATACGATCATCTCCGGCAAGCCGCTGACCGTCGCCAAGGCGATCTATACAACATTTACCGGTGTCAGTCCGTTGATTGCGTCCGAGATTGCCTACCGTGCCGGACTGGATGCGGACCAGCCACTTGCTTCCTATTCCGAGGAGCAGCTTTTGCATCTGTGCAATCATATTGCATGGTTTTTTGATGATGTCCGTGCGGACAATTATCATCCGGTGATTGTGCGAAAAGGTCGTGAACCGCTTGAATTTGCAGCGGTTGATCTGACCATGTACCACGATTATGAGGTGGAGTCCTATGAAAGTATCTCCCGTGTGCTCGAAGTCTACTATGCGGAGAAAAATGTGTACAGCCGCATCCGCCAGAAATCAGCAGATCTGCGCCGTATCGTAAATACTGCATTAGAACGCAACCAGAAGAAATACCAGATTCAGCTCAAGCAACAAAAAGATGCCCAAAAGCGTGAAAAATACAAGCTGTACGGTGAACTGATTAATGTGTACGGTTATAATCTTGAAGATGGCGCAAAGGAACTGATTGCCCCGAACTTCTATGATAACAATAAAGAAATCAAGATTCCGCTCGATCCGACGAAGACCGCGCGAGAAAATTCTCAGAAATATTTTGACCGCTACGGCAAATTAAAACGTACCGCCGAAGCACTTGAAACGCTCCTCGCCGAGACCAAAGCAGAAATCGATCACTTAGAGTCCATTCAGAACTCCCTTGATATTGCACTCTCCGCCGACGATCTTGTCCAGATCAAGCAGGAGTTGATGGAATATGGATTTATCAAGAAACACAGAACCGGAAAGAAAGAAAAAGTAAAAAGCAAGCCGTTCCATTACCTCTCTTCAGACGGATATGATATGTATGTCGGCAAAAACAATTATCAGAACGACGAACTTACCTTCAAGTTTGCAACCGGAAATGACTGGTGGTTCCACGCAAAAGGCATGCCGGGTTCTCACGTCGTTGTAAAGAATAAGGGCGAAGAAATGCCGGATCGTGTGTACGAAGAAGCTGCCATGCTGGCGGGTTACTATTCCAAAGGACGGGAATCCGACAAGATTGAGATCGATTATCTCCAGAAGAAAAATGTCAAGAAACCGGCAGGCAGTGCTCCGGGATTCGTGGTCTATTATACGAATTTTTCCATGACGATCCATCCGGATATTTCTACACTTACGCTTCTCGAGTAATTAAAATAACATCTGTGCAAAACAGTGTGATTCACATTGCCTTATGTAAAAAACAGGCCTCTCAAATGGAGAGACCTGTTTTCTTCTTTTGTAAATTATTGAATTATCGTTCGTACCTACTGCTGATCCGGTGTACGACCAGCCATCTGTCTTTCCTGTGCCTCGATCATCTTCTTGACCATATAACCGCCGACAGATCCGTTCTGTCTTGCGGTAAGGTTACCATTG
>CAVHWG010000118.1:0-1505 GCA_963639645.1 Firmicutes bacterium TM09-10
ATTCTGACTGATGATCACCTTGTCATCAGCCGGAATAACACCTATGCTCCGCACACCAAGCACTTCCTCAATGTCCTGCTGTGATAGCATATCATGTTTTCTGACCATTTTGGCATGATAAGAATTGATCAGAATATCCACCTGCGAAATACGCATACTTTCCAGCAGATAGATGACACGCCCCGCATCCCGCACTGCAGAAATATGCGGTGTTGTCACGACGATTGCACGATCGGCCGCCGACACTGCGAAATGAAAGCCTTCTTCAATTCCGGCCGGGCAATCGATCAGTATGTAATCAAATTCCTGCTTCAATTGTGTTATAAGTGTATAAAGTTTGCTTTCATAATCCCGTATTTTCTTGCAGTGCAAAGCTGCCGGGATCATGAACAGATTGGGATAGCGTTTATCCCGGATCAAAGCCTGCTTTAAGCGGCAATGATTCTCGAGAAGGTCAATCAGATTATATTGAATCTGATCTTCCATTCCCATTACAACATCCAAATTTCGAAGTCCCATATCAGTATCCAACATGATGACTTTTTTATCGAATCGTGAAAGTCCTGCTCCAATGTTGGCAATTGTTGTAGTCTTGCCGACACCGCCTTTTCCTGAAGTGAAAACAATTGCTTCACCCATGAAACTAACCTCCGATTAGATTGAAATGTATTTATGCCTTAATCGGTTACTGAATTACTTGAAGAACCGTTGACACCAGATGCTTTCAATTTCTGCAGATCATCAATCGTCTGCTCCCCGTAGTAGTACGAGATAATATTTCTTGCTGCAAAAGCAGCATTGTGAGAACTGTATCCATACGCAATTCTGGTTGCGATAGAAATCTCCGGATTATCGTATGGTGCATATCCGACGAAAAGTCCGTGGTTCGGATGATCTTCCTGCTGTGCCGTACCTGTTTTACCAGCGACCGCAATATCAAAACCATTAAAGCTTTCAAGATCCTCTCCCACCATGCGCATGCCCTTGTGGATGGCATCCCACTGATCGGACGTAAGATTATCGGAAATATCTTCATACTGCGGCTCATACTGCTCCACAGTATTTCCATCTGCATCCACAATCTTGCTCATCAACTGGTATGAATATAACTTTCCCGAGGTAACAGCTGTCACATAACGGGATAAGGCTGCTGTCGTAATATTGTTGTTACTTTGTCCGATTGCCGCCATAACCGGATACGAATCGGCGATTTCCGACTTGTTTTCCTCGATCTCAAGACCGGTCTTCTCGTCCAGTCCATATATATGTGCATATTTCTGAATATAATTAATACCGTTTGCATCATTGTAATTTCCGGTATCTTTCTGTGCCAGACGATATCCCACCGTATAGAAGAAAACGTTACATGAATCACGGATTGCTTCCGAGACATTATCCAGACCGTGACTTCCAGGATTGATCCAGCATCGAGGCTGATTGCTGATTTCTGTAAACTTACCGGTACAGAGAATATCCTCCGTTGTAGTGATCACGCCGGAGGCAAG
>CAVHWG010000118.1:1515-7708 GCA_963639645.1 Firmicutes bacterium TM09-10
CTCCTGTGTTGCATAATTCCACTGCGGATTGGATCGATCCTTACGCAATGATTCATAATAATCGGCGTCTACACCATTGGCAAGCTTGTTATTATCATAACCCGGATAACTTACCAGCGCACGGATTTCTCCGGTGTTGACATCTGTCACAATCGTGGAACCGGTACAAGGCTCCAATGCAAGCTGCGCCGGCGTAATTTCAACATTGTTAATCTTGTCCATAAGGAAATCATATGGTGCAAGCGTTCCGTTTTTCAACTTGCTTACCGTTGCATCGTCGTAATCAAGAACACCCTGTTCAAACAAAACAATGCATAAACTTCGCGGTGAAATATCACCTCGCCCGATCATGTATTCATAAATAATGATATTAAAATCTTTGTCATCTTCCAAGTTTTCCAGAATATAATTACACAAAGCATCATATACTTCCAATGAATCCGCATATTTTTCATCAACAGAAAGCTGACTGATATCGATCCATTGCTGGGAAATACAGTAATTTAAATATTCCTTCGGACTGATCTTCTGATTCTTCCACTTCTGGTATGTCTCATCGTTTGTGTCAATCTCAGAAGAAAGAAGAATACCGTTCTCCTTCAGCATCGAAATAATATGGGTAAACTCATCCAGCAATTCATCCGACATCTGGTCTAATGACTCCGGAGAAGTTGTAAGTTCTTTCTTGATGCGATTTAAAACACTTTTATGTGTTGATTTAAACGCAGAATACAGCTGCTTCTCTGTGTCCGAAGCATCTTTTTGTGTAAAATGCGATATATCGATCACGCGGTTTCCGATCAGAGTCTTATAGACATCCATGATCGGAATGTTACCGGCCTTAATGTTGGAGTAAACAATACCTGCAATCTCGCGCTCAAGCGCAATATATGTTGCCTTCTGCAGATCGGCATCAATACTCAAATACAGATCATCCCCCGCAACCGAATCCGTATTGCTGATAATCTCGGAAATACGACCAACCGTATCAATATAGAATTTCTGTTCTCCGTTCTGACCACGCAGATACTTCTCGTAATATTGCTCAAGTCCGGCTTTACCGATCGTGTCGTTTTCCGTATAGCTGTCATCTTCGGCGGAAAGTTTCTCATATTCCGTGTCAGAAATCTTACCGGTATAACCGATGATTGCTGAAAAATATTCGCTGTAATTGTATTTGCGGATCATATCTTCATCCACTGACACTCCCGGGAGCGAATCCATATGCTCATTGACATACGCAACAACCTCATCCGAAACATCCTCGGCAATCTTTGTTGACTTATACCGGGCATAAAAATTCCCCTTAATCGCATAGCGGAGCACAACGATTTCATATGCCGTCTGTTTATCATAAGACTCGTCCACACCAAAAACCTTGTCCGACATCAGATATTTCATAATCTGCGCGGCAGTCGCGGTCGCCTCATTGAAACCATAATTCTTATTATATTCCAGTTCATCCACAGACTTCGCACCGAACACATCCATACGAAAACGATCCAACGCAGATCCACTGACATTAAAACTGTACTTTCCCTTGTTGTTCATATCAATTTTAAAATCATTGACCGGTGACTCGCCGTTCTTATGTAATGCCGTAAGGATCTCGGCAAGTTCTCCGTTTAAGGTCTCATTCTTCTCTTCATCGGTTGCATACTTTGAATTATCGATGATCGAAATAGAATAAGCCAGTTCGTTGTACGCAAGCAGCTTTCCGTTTTTATCATAAATGTTGCCTCGTGCTGCATTGACTGCCTGTGTCTGCTGTATCTTTAACGAAAAATTTTCCTGATACGATTTTCCGTTTATGATCTGTAAGACAAACACACGAACTGCGATAATTGCGAAGAAAACGACAAAAATCGCAGACAAAACAAATAATCTGGAACTGAAGAATTTCTTCAGAAACTCTTTAATATCATAACTCAAATTTTGTTGCTCTCCTTTTCTCGTATGCTTCTAAACGCTGATTAATCTTTAGAAGAATAAAATAAAGAAAAATAGTGATCACCATGGTATATACAAACTCCGGTAATATGATTGAGGTCAGATAATACCAGAATTGGAATCTTCTTCGCATAAGAAACATCAGGCAGTAGATAACCAGATTACAGGCAACATCGCTTGCCCCGATCATCACCATCGGAAGGCGAAGTTCATCCGGATAGAATCTCTTTTGGAACATTCCATTGATATAACCAATATACATATACAGTAAAGCATATACGCCAAGATAAAAACCAAAAAATATGTCGACAACCAGACCGCAAAAAAAGCCAACCCAAAGTCCTTCTTTCTTACCGCGCATCAGGCCAAAGGCCGACACCACGATAATCAGGAGATTCGGTGCAATATTTGCAAATGTGATTGCCTGAAAAACAGTCGTCTGCAACAGAAAGCAGATTGCAATAATTAAAAAAAGAACAATTTTTCTACGCATAGAACGCTCCTGTTAATTCTGGGTATCCGTCACATCTTCCGTGGAAGAAGTCTGTCCCTCACCTGTATTTTTAATCTCCGTTATTACAAGAACATCCTGCAAATGCTGGAAATCAACAACGGGTGTAATATATCCTGATTTGGTCAGATTATTTGCATTATCCTCCACGCTGTAGATATATCCGATCAGAATTCCCTGTTGATATTGATCCGATACATAAGAAGTCACAACCGGATCCCCCTGTTGTACCTTGTCTTTCTCATCACGCAGCTCGGAAAACGGAAGCATTTTGTCCTTATTCATAGACATCAAACTTCCGGATACATTAAAATTATCCTTTGTCGTAAGAACCATCGCACTGACATTGCTGGAATCGTCAATAATACTGCGAACTTTGGAATAATTCGGTCCGACATCCGTAACAATACCGACCAGACCGCTTCCTGCGATGACATTCATGCCTTTGGCAATACCGTCTTTACTGCCCTTATCGATCGTAAAGGTGGAAAACCAGTTCGTTCCGTCCATCGCAATCACATGTGCAGCAATCTTATCAAAATCTGCATACTGATTATCCAGATCCAACAATTCTCTGTAGTTATCCAGTTCATACTGTTCCAGTTTCGTCTTATTAATCTGTGCTGTAAGATCATCAATCTGTGACTTTAATTCCTTATTCTCAGCAAGAACCTCCCCAAGGGTTTTGAAATCATTCGCCTTGGATGACAGCCACGATCCCGCATTGTTGATTCCTTCCTGCATCGGGACAAAGATATATCCGGCCACCGCATTCAGCGGTCCCCCGGAAATATTAAATACCAGACTGGTAAAAATCGACACGATACACACTCCGGAAAGGATCAGTAATAAATATTTACTTGATAAACGTTTCTTTTTATTACGAAAATTGCGAAATTTCTTCATAGATCCCTCTATTTTAAATTAGTTGTCTTCATCGAAAATGGTAATCTCTTATATTTGGAATCGGTCGCAATCTTAGCCAGACCGCGAACTGCTGTCTCTTCCGGATCCTCACAGGTATTCACCTTGATATTCGTAATCTCGGTAAATAACTGATCCAGATTCTGAATCTTTGATCCACCGCCGGTAATATAGATGCCTGCATGGATGATATCCTTTGCAAGTTCAGGTGGCGTCTTCTCAAGGATCATTTTAATGGAACTGCAAATGGATTCCAGATTTCCACGGATTGCTTCATAGACGATCTCCGCACTGATCTCTCGTTCAACCGGAAGTCCGCTGACCACATCAAGGCCGACAACAACCATCGTCTCGGTTCTTCCCGGTAGACCGCTTCCAAGTTCTTCCTTGAGAGCCATTGCAGTCTTCTTTCCGATCACGAGATTAAATTCGCGGCGGATATAGCTGATAATCGACTCATCCAGCCGGTTGGAACCGAAATGCATCAGATCGCTGAGCACCAGTCCACCGAGTGAAATAACAGAAATTTCAATAGTATCCGCTCCCATATCCACGATCATGACACCGGTCGGCTCATTGACATCAAGTCCAAGTCCTACCGCGTCTGCAAGTGGTTTTTCACAGAGCATAACGCTCTTCGGACGGGATTTGCTCTTATAAAAAAGCTCATAGAAAGCTCTCTTCTCCACATCCGTAATATCCGTTGGAACGGCAACGAGAAACTCTGCATTCTTGGTCTTGCCTTTCATACGTTTCTCGATAAATTCAAAAATCATTGTCTGTAAAAAATTATAATCCGCGATCACACCGGATGACAGCGGGAACACAACATTGATCGATTCCGGAGCCTTCTCGTACATAGCATATGCTTCATCACCGTATGCATACATCTGATTCTTATTGATCAGCGCAATCGTATTCTTTTCGGTTACAAACTTACCGCTTGCTTTGCTGAAAACTTTGAAATTGCATGTTCCGAAATCAATTCCGTAAATATTGTTGTTCATTGTCCTCTCCCTTTTCTCATGTTTCCAATCTATGATTTTCTCTAAAACTGTAATACCGGTTATCTCCGATCACGATATGATCGACAAGTGTAATCCCGAGAAGCTGCGCCCCACGGGCAATCTGCTGTGTCAGTTCGCAGTCCTCCCTGCTCGGCACAGGATCTCCGCTCGGATGATTGTGGAGTACCACGATCATGACCGCGTTCTTCAGAAGTGCTTTGCGAAAAAGCTCCGTTGTAGGGACATACGCAAACGAAAGCGTTCCCTGTGCGATCGTCTCTGCACCCAAAAAGACACATTTTGCATCGAAAAAAGCCGCCTTAAACACTTCCACTCTGTGATGGCGCATATCTTCCATGAAATAGTCCGCGATTGTTCCAGGATTGTTCATTTTAAGCTGATACCCCCGACTCGTCCGTGCAATACGTCGCGAAAGCTCGGCAACCGCCTTAAGCTGGATCGCTTTCACAGGACCGATGCCTTTCTGCTCTAAGAGTTCTTCATACGTCAGTTCATACAGATTCAACAGATTGCCCTGACAGCGTGACAAAAGCGATCTCGCCAGATCCAGCGAAGTCTGTTCCTTCGTTCCCGTCTTCAAAATAATTGCAAGCAGTTCTGCATCCGAGAGTGCTTCCGCTCCCAATGCCTGAAAACGCTCATATGGGCGCTCCGATTCCGGTAAATTTTTAAGGTTCATGTGGTTCATAAGATTCCTTTCCACTCTCCCAGAGTCTTAAGGAAAATCCACATAACCGTCCGGAAATTTCTTCCCGAACAGTTATAATATTTTAGCACACCTAATCGATATTAACAAGATTGCGCTCATAAAGTTTTTGTAAAGACATAAGGATACCGAGCTTGGCATGATACCAGGTGAGTCCGCCCTGAAAATAGACCGCATACGGTGGCTTGACCGGTCCGTCCGCGGAAAGTTCGATTGATGAGCCCTGCACAAATGCCCCGGCTGCCATAATGACATCGCTGTCATAGCCCGGCATTGCCCACGGTTCCGGTGTCACATAGCTGTCGACCGGAGCTGCAGCCTGAATGCCCTCGCAGAATGCGATCATCGCATCTTTATTTCCAAATTCGACAGCCTGAATGATGTCGTGACGGCTCTCGGTTCCGTTCGGAACAACCTTATATCCTAATTTTTCATAAATATTTGCCGCAAAAATTGCGCCTTTTAACGCACCGCTGACAACCGTCGGTGCTAAAAACAGTCCCTGATAGAACGACTGGATGACGCCGAGAGAAGCGCCGACTTCCTTGCCAAGTCCCGGAGAAGTCAGGCGGTACGCCGCATTCTCCACGCATTCCTTCTTTCCGACAATGTAGCCGCCGATCGGTGCAAGTCCGCCACCCGGATTCTTAATTAACGATCCGACGATCATGTCCGCTCCGACCTGAAGCGGTTCTCGCTCCTCAACAAATTCACCGTAGCAGTTGTCAACCATACAGATCACATCCGGCTTGATCTTCTTTACAAAAGCGATCAGTTCGCCGATCTGCTCAACCGAGAGTGTCGGGCGTGTCGCATAACCTTTGGAGCGCTGGATCGTAACCAGACGGGTGCGCTCGTTGATTGCATTTTTGATTCCTTCATAGTCAAAGCCGCCATCCTCTAAGAGATCCACCTGTGCGTATGTGATTCCGTACTCTGCAAGTGAACCCTTCGACGGGCGGATGCCGATTACCTCTTCCAAGGTATCATACGGCTTTCCGACCGGGGATAACAGTTCGTCACCCGGGCGCAGATTGGACATGAGTGCCAGCGCCAAAGCATGGGTTCCACAGG
>CAVHWG010000118.1:7718-15460 GCA_963639645.1 Firmicutes bacterium TM09-10
CAGGTAATCTGCGGGCGGACCAGCGCATCCTCTCCGCCGAAGCAGTCTGCATAGACCTTTTCAAGTGTATCTCTTCCCATGTCATTGTATCCGTATCCGCTTGAAATATTAAAGCATTCCGCGCTGACGCGGTTCTTCTGCATCGCAGCGATCACTTTCATTTGGTTTAATTCCGCTCTGGTGTCAATCTCTTCAAAACATTCCTTAAGCTCTGCCTCGATTTTCTCTCCAAACGCGTAAACCTTCGGGTCAATACCCAGTTCCTTATATTTATTCTCCAATAACTGATTCATCACAGATTCCTTTCTCATATAACAAGCGGCACATATCCGCTAATATTCGTTCTTCTTTATATTGATAAGCGGCTTTATCCAGCCAGATCACATCGCGCTCCCTGCGGAACCATGTGAGCTGCCGCTTCGCAAAATGCCTTGTCTCCCGCTTGATGATATACACCGCTTCCTCCAGTGTACATTCCCCGTTCAGGTAACTTAGCAGTTCCTTGTAGCCAAGCCCCTGCATCGAAACCATATCCTTGTGATAGCCCATATCGTAAAGCTTCTTTACTTCATTCACAAGACCTTTTTCCATCATCAGATCCACACGGCGGTCGATCCGCTCGTACAAATGCTTTCGATCGTCCGTCAGGACAAAGTACGCAAAGTTGTACGGTGACACTTTCTGATGTTCCTGCTCATTGTGCGCCGAGATTGGCTGTCCGGTCATGCGGTAGTACTCGAGCGCCCGGATCACACGTTTCGTATTGTTCGCGTGGATCGTCTCATAAGACACCGGATCGATCTCCTTTAACTTCTCATGAAGTGCCTCGGCACCGTACTTCGCCACAAAATCCGCCATTTCCTTTCGAAATGCCTCATCGCTGTCCTGATGCGTAAAATCAATATCGTATAGGAGTGCCTGAATATAAAAGCCGGTTCCTCCCGCAACGATCGGGATCTGCCCGTTTACATAGATTTCTTCAAGCGCATCCTTCGCCATCTGCTGAAAACGCACAATATTAAATTCATCGGACGGATCGAGCGCATCGATAAGATAATGCTTCACGCCCTCCATCTCCTCCGGCATAATCTTCGCCGAGCCGATGTCCATGTATTTGTATACCTGCATCGAATCCGCGGAGATGATCGCGCCGTTGATGCGTTTTGCAAGCCGGATCGACAGATCCGTCTTACCGACAGCGGTAGGTCCAGCCAGGATCACAAGTGGTTTCATTACACAATCCTCTTAAATTTCTTCTCAATTTCATATTTTGACATCGCGATGATCGTCGGTCTGCCGTGTGGGCAGTTGAACGGATTATCGAGTGTCAGAAGTTCCTCGATCAAAGCATCGATCTCCGGCAAACTTAACGCGTCATTTCCTTTGACCGCCGCCTTACATGACATCGATGCAACTTTCTCCATGATCAGATCCGGCGTTTCCCTGCCGGTCAGATTGGAGAAATCGTCCAGCATCTCAATAAAGAGATCCTTCACGTCAATTGAAAACAGGTTACCCGGAACCGCGGAGATCATATATTCTCTTCCACCAAAATTCTCAATTTCATAACCAAGCTGCTCAATATCTTTCCGGTAGCGCTCGAGCATTTCCTGCTCCTTTGCATCCAGGCTGAGCACGATCGGCGGGCTGATCGCCTGCGATGTGTATTCCTTCTCTTTCAGCCGAGCCATCGTGCGCTCGTAGAGCACTTTCTCGTGTGCGGCATGCTGATCGATAATATAAAGCTTGTCCTCATATTCGATCAGCCAGTAGGTCTTAAAAAGCTGACCGATGATGCGATGCTTCTTCTTCGCATCCCGCGTCAGAAAATCCGGAGCCATCTTTTCGAGTGTCATCTGCTCGATATTTTCGAGCGGTGTCTCCATTATTGGCTGCGTAATGTTCTCTGTCGCATTTGTTTTCTCTTCGCTTGTTGACGTCGATGATTCCGGCAATCGTTCACTCACATTCGGTTTTTCCGGTGGTGGCATCTCCGGAACCTCAGACTTCAATTTTGGGAACTCGTTAAGTCCCATCACTTTCGTATCGCCGACCGGAATGATCTTCACACCAGACTCTGCCACGCGTCCGGTCTTGTCCTTTGCAAAGGTATTCGTATTCTCCCTAGCAACAACCGGCTTCAGCGCCGCCGGTTCGTAAGAAGCTGTGGCAGCATGGTTTTTATTTTGAATCTCGTTAATCCTGCGCTTTTCAAACGGTTCCGGAATGGATTCCTTATAAATATGTTTTACTGTATTTTCCGCCTTTTTCTCGTCGACGGGAACATCCGGGATCAGTTCCCTGTGTGAAAGCACACCATACAGCGCATCGCATAACTGCTTGTAGATCTCCTGATTGTTACCGAAACGCAGCTCCATCTTGGTCGGATGGACATTGACGTCAAGCGTCTCGCTCGGGAACGAGAAATACAGTACCGTAAACGGATACTGATGCTGCATCAGGAAATTCTTGTACGCTTCCTCGATTGCTTTCGCAAGCAGTGAACTCTTGATATAACGACCGTTGATAAAGTAATTCTCATAATTGCGATTGCCGCGGTTGATCATCGGCTTACCGATAAATCCGCTCACCGAGAACAATTCACTCTCATAGTTGACTTCCAGCAGCGAAGCCGCAATGTCACGACCGTAAATATGATAGATCAGATCCTTGCGGTTGCCATTGCCGGACGTGTGAAGTCTCGTCTGATTGTTGTTGATGTACTTAAACGAGATGTCCGGATGCGACAGCGCAAGTTTTTCCAGCATATCACTGATGTATGTGCCTTCCGTCTGTGCCGTCTTTAAAAACTTGCGGCGTGCCGGCGTATTGTAAAAGAGGTCTTTCACCAGAAATGTTGTTCCGTCCGGCGCACCGATCTCCTCCATCGCCACTTCCTTCGAACCCTCGATCAGATAGCGGGTTCCCGTCAAAGCATCCACCGTCTTTGTGATCAGCTCCACACGCGCGATCGCCGCGATACTCGAAAGTGCCTCACCTCGGAATCCGAGCGAATGCACACACATGAGATCTTCCGCGCTCTTGATTTTGCTCGTCGAATGGCGCAAAAACGCGAGAGGTACTTCATCGTGTTCGATGCCGCATCCGTTGTCCGTGATGCGGATGAATGAGATGCCGCCATCCTTGATCTCCACCGTGATTGCGCTCGCACCGGCATCGATCGCGTTTTCCACAAGCTCCTTTACCACGGAGCTCGGGCGCTCGATCACCTCTCCGGCTGCAATCTTATCAATTGTTTCCTGACTTAACAGTGCAATTTTGCTCATAAATTATCCTTTACCAACGATTTTTTACCTTGTTCTGTAACTCGTATAATTTATTCATCGCATCCAGCGGCGTCATGTGGCTGATATCCACCTCACGCAGCTCCTGAATGATATCATCGTCTTTGACCGTGTCAAAAAGTGACATCTGCGTCAGATCCACCTCATCGAGATGCGGTTCCTTTTTCTTCTTGTTGGATGGTGCCGTCTCAACCGAGATATTCTTGACGGTCTCCGTAATATCGTTTGCGGAAAGCTGGTTAACGATCTCCTTGGCACGCTCCACGACCATCTCGGGAAGGCCTGCAAGTTTTGCTACCTGAATACCGTAACTCTTGTCCGCTCCGCCTTTTACGATCTTGCGCAGGAAGACGATATCGTCGCCTTTTTCTTTGACCGCAATACAATAGTTGTTGACGTTGCCAAGCTTGCCCTCAAGCTCCGTCAGTTCATGATAGTGCGTTGCAAAAAGCGTTTTCGCACCGAGAAGCTTCGGATTGCTGATATACTCCACGACCGCCCACGCGATACTGAGTCCGTCAAATGTGCTTGTTCCGCGGCCAATCTCATCGAGGATCAGAAGTGAATTGGATGTCGCGTTGCGCAAAATGTTGGCAACCTCATTCATTTCAACCATAAACGTACTCTGTCCGCTTGCCAGATCATCCGACGCGCCGACACGCGTAAAGATGCGGTCCACAATACCGATATTTGCCGATGTTGCCGGAACATAACTTCCGATCTGTGCCATCAGTACGATCAAAGCGGTCTGTCGCATGTACGTCGATTTACCAGCCATATTCGGTCCGGTAATGATCGAAATGCGGTTGTGATGATTGTCGAGATACGTGTCATTATCAATGAACATGTCGTTGACGATCATCTTTTCGACAACCGGATGGCGTCCACCTTTGATGTCGATTGTGCCAGATTCGTTGATCTTCGGGCAGCAGTAATTGTTCTGACTCGCCACTAAAGCAAGCGATACAAACACATCGATCTTGGCGATCGCTTTCGCAGTCTTCTGGATACGTGCCACATTTGCCGCAATCTGATCACGGATTTCCCGGAACAGATCATATTCCAGATTGACCAGGCGATCCTGCGCACCGAGGATCGTATCCTCCAGTTCCTTGAGTTCCGGTGTAATGTAGCGCTCCGCATTCGTCAGCGTCTGCTTGCGCACATAATAATCCGGAACCATATCTTTAAAGGAATTTGTCACCTCCAGATAATAACCAAACACTTTGTTATATTTGATACGGAGATTCTTGATTCCTGTCTTCTCTTTTTCCGTTGCTTCCAGATCTGCCAGCCACTTCTTGCCATCCGTTGACGCATGACGCAGGCGATCCACTTCCTCGTGATAGCCTTCCTTGATAATGTCGCCGTCGCGCACAGAGATTGGCGGCTCCTCATTGATCGATGCCAAAAGCAGATCATACAGATCCGTCAGACAATCAAATTCATTGCGGATCTCCGCCGCAAGTTCACAGTCGATGTCTTTCAGTAGTGTTGCGATCGGCGGCAGCATCTGCAGCGAATTTCGAAACGCGATCATATCGCGCGGATTCGCCGTCTGGTATGTAATACGTGTGATCAGGCGTTCCAGATCGTAGATCGGATTTAAGTATTCACGCAGTTCCTCGCGTGTGATTTCCTGCCCGTTCAGTTTTCCGATGATCTGCTGACGCTTGATAATCTCTTCTTTATCAATGAGCGGCTGCTCCACATAGGAACGCAGAAGTCTCGCCCCCATCGCCGTCTTCGTCTTATCGAGCACCCACAGAAGCGAACCGCGCTTCTGCTTCTCGCGAAGCGTCTCCACAAGTTCCAGGTTTCTTCGCGAAGAACTGTCAATGATCATATATTTTCCGATGGAATACGGATGAATTGCCAGAATATTGCCGAGAGAATTTTTCTGTGTCTCGTACAGATACTTCAGCAGTGCGCCCGCCGCGATAACTCCGCAGTCATAATCTTCAAGTCCAAGTCCCTGCAGGCTTTGGATGTGAAAATGCATCAGAAGTGTCTCTCTTGCCATCTCGTCCCCGAAATACCATGAATCCAGCGACGATACCGCAATGCCAAGGCGTTCCTTCATATCCTCAATATCAATCCCGCTCATGTAAAACGGCTCATTGCACACGATCTCGGACGGTGCAAAGCGGTTCAGCTCATCGAGAAGCTTACGCTCGCTGTCCACTTCTGTCACGAAGAAATCACCGGTCGTCACATCCGTGGTCGCGATACCGTACTTGTCCGCCAGATAGACGATGCACATCAGATAGTTGTTCTTCGCCTCGTCAAGCGACTGCATATCAATATTCGTTCCCGGTGTTACCACGCGGATGACTTCGCGCTTTACAATGCCTTTTGCCAGCTTTGGATCTTCCACCTGCTCGCAGATGGCAACTTTGTAGCCTTTCTTGACCAGGCGGTTGATATAGCTGTCCGCCGCATGAAACGGCACACCGCACATCGGTGCGCGCTCCTCAAGTCCACAGCTTTTGCCGGTTAAGGTAAGTTCAAGTTCTTTCGATACCGTCTTGGCATCATCGAAGAACATCTCATAGAAATCGCCGAGGCGATAAAACAAAATACAGTCTTTATATTCTTCCTTTGTCTGCAGATAATGCTGCATCATTGGTGTAACTTCTTGCATGTTCCTTCCCTTTCTTACGATTCTGCCGGGCAGAAACGTTCCATGATCGCCGAGGCAACCTTCAGTCCGTCGATTGCGGCAGACATGATTCCGCCCGCGTATCCGGCACCCTCGCCACATGGGTACAGACCCTTTATGGCACTTTCACACATTTCATTTCGCAATATGCGGACCGGTGAGGAAGTCCGTGTTTCCATGCCGGAGAGGATCGCATCCTTCCGGTCAAACTCTGGAATTTTCGTCGCAAAATGCGCCATTCCCTGCAGAAACGACTGTTCCATCTCCTCCGACATCAGTCCTCTGAGATTCGTAAGCACGGTCTGTCCCTTCGTCTCTGATGCAAACGCACCGTAGGCGGAACTTTTTATATTCTGCGCATAATCACCGAAAAGCTGTTGCGGGATTTTTCCTCCGCCAAGCTTATAATTTTCTTCTTCAAGGTGTCTCTGGTAACGCATTCCGGCAAGCGGATCTTCTGCACCGAAATCCTGCGGTGTAACTGATACGATGATCGCCGAATTGGAATTGGCGCCGCTTCGCCCCGAATAACTCATACCGTTGACACAGGTTCTGCCTTCTTCCGAAGAAGCATTCACCACATAGCCGCCCGGACACATACAAAACGAATACACGCCGCGTCCGTTCGGGAAATTCGATGTCACCTTATACGGGGAAGCCGGAATCTTCGCCCCCTTGTAGTCCCCGTACATGATCGAATCGATCATTGCCTGCGGATGCTCCACACGAAATCCGACCGCAAAGTTCTTCACTTCCATCGGGATCTCTTTCTTGGTATCCAGCATCTCAAACGTATCTCTTGCACTGTGTCCCAAAGCAAGAATGACCGCCGAAGCCGGATACGTTTCCTCTTCGGTTACAACCGCCACGATCCGTCCGTTCTCGATCACAAGATCCTTCACACAGCTCTCAAAATAAAATTCCGCACCTTTTGCAATCAGATCCTTTCGCATATTCCCGATCACCTGTGATAAGACATCCGTTCCGATGTGCGGCTTGTTCTCATAACAGATTTCTTCCGGCGCACCGTAGCGCACAAATATTTCAAGCACAAACCGGTTTCTGCCGGACGGATCCTTGACCACCGTATTTAATTTTCCGTCGGAAAACGTTCCGGCTCCTCCCTCTCCAAACTGTACATTCGAAGCTGGATCGAGCACGCCTGTCTCCCAGAATTTTTCCACGTCCTGCCTGCGTTTCTCCACCGAGCGTCCACGCTCGAGCACGATTGGCGCATATCCTGCTTCCGTCAGCTGTAATGCAGCAAAAAGCCCCGCCGGACCGGCTCCGACAACGATTGGCCGTGCAGCAAGTTTTTCGCTTCCGCATTCCGGGAACTGATAACGCACTTCCTTTACCTTAGTGACGGAAGTGGTATGAAGTTTCTTTAAAATCCGGTCCTCATCATTGATCTCGACCGTGACCGAATATACTTCGTAAATCTCCGGCTTTTTTCTTGCATCGAAGGATTTACGGACAATCTTGTATGAAAAAGCCTCTCTCTTACCGAGACGAAGCATTTTTCGTATCTTGTGTTCCAGTTCCTCCGGCGAATGACCAACCGGTAATTTGATCTGATTGATTTTAATCATGTTCTATCCTTAATTTTTCTTTTAAATCTGACTTCCTGCAACGAATCCGCTTGACCATGCCCACTGTAAATTGTAGCCACCGCAGATTCCGTCCACGTCAAGAATCTCTCCCGCAAAGTACAGTCCCGGAACCAGTCCGGACTCCAGTGTCTTTGTGTCAATCTCCTCCGTACGGATGCCGCC
>CAVHWG010000119.1:0-2714 GCA_963639645.1 Firmicutes bacterium TM09-10
CCCGCATGGAGTGAGATGATCGCATTGTTCTTATCATACTCGCCCGACAAAAGCGTCTTCATACGGATATTTTCGTAAGTCGTTGTAAATTCATCCATCATTTCGGCGATCTCCGGGATGAGCTCCGGATCATTCTCCTCGTATCCCATCTCGATCATCGTCTCGATGTCATCATACTGTCCGGCCAGCTGCGCATACGTCTGCACATCGTCCTTGAGACTTTTGAGCTCCTTCATCTTCTCCTGCGAAACGACCGGATCATTCCAGAAATCCGGAGCCTCCATCTCACGCTCCAGTTCCTGAATCCTCTGTTCTTTGCCCGCTAAGTCAAAGTGAATCCCTCACTTCCTGCAGCGGAGCCTTGTAGCCGAGAAGCTGGCTCTTAAAATTATCCAATTCTACCACAGAATCACCCCTTTTCGTATTCCTATTCTATCTGCTGTCTATTGTATCGGATTCCTGTTGTGAAAGCAATCACTTTACCAGACATCTACTTGTTGGTTTCATCCTTCAATACTTCAACCGCTTTCTGCAGCTGGTTGTCATACTGCTTATCATACTTTTCATCCTTCGGACCGGAATAATCATATTCCACCTCGATATCCGGCTCAATGCCGACTTTGTGGATATAATTTCCCTTCGGTGTGTAATACTTTGCGGTCGTGATCTTGATCGCATCGCCGTCCTCGAGCGGATATACCGTCTGCACAATGCCTTTGCCGAAGGTCTTCGTTCCGATCAGTGTGCCGTAATTGTAATCCTTGATCGCACCGGCAAAGATTTCCGAGGCACTTGCACTGTTCTCATTGACGAGCACTGCGATCGGCAGATCCAGGCACTTGCTGTCCGAAGTGTAGTCCTCGCGCTTGCCGTACTTATCTTCCGTGTATACCACAGTTCCCTCCGGCAGAATCTGGTCTAAGATATCAACAACCGATGTGATCAGTCCGCCCGGATTGCTGCGCACATCGACGATCATGCTCTTCATATCCTGACTCTGCAGATCCTTGACGGCCGCCTTAAACTGTTTCGCTGTATTGTTCTGGAATTCGCTGATCTGTATGTAGCCGATTCCATCATCTAACATCTCGTAGCTGACGCTCGGCAGATCCACATTGGCGCGCTCCACATCCATCTCCAGCGTCTCTTTTGTCGACTCGCGGTATACCTGCAGATGTACGGTCGTACCCTCCTCACCGCGGATGTTCTTTACAAGTTCCGACAGTTCCATGCTGGTCGCCTCGATATCATCCACTTTCAGGATCTGATCGCCGTCCACAAGTCCGGCTTTCTCCGCCGGCGTACCCTCATAGACCTTGGACACGGTCACTTCCATCGTGTTCGCATTCTGTGCCAGTGCCGCGCCGATGCCGTAGTACTTGCCAGATGTTGTAATCTGCAGATCCTTGTAATCATCGGCGGTATAGTAGACCGAATACGGATCGCCGAGTCCGCTGAGCGTTCCCTTGTAGATGGCATCCCGCACATCGTCCGCATCGTACTCATCGTTGTAATACAGATCAATGTAAGCCAGAAGTTCCTCGATCTTGTTGACCGTTTTCCGGTTCAATACATTATTGTCCGAAGTCTGCGTTACCCCCTTCGGACTGATGATCAGATAATTTCCGGTCGCATTTGCATACAGGGAGAGTCCGACCGCAGTGCCGATTCCGAGTACCAGACATCCGATCAGCACACCGAGTGCGATTCCCATCCCGAAACTTCTGCGTTTCTTCGGCTTCTCCTGCGGCGGTACCGGTGCCGTATAAAGCTGTGTATATTCTTCGTTGTGATCCATTTCTGCCTCCATTCTCACAATCGCATTTTCAGGCAATCTCCTGTCAATACGTGAAAAGCCATGCTCGCAGTACAAGCCTGTCAGCATGGCCTTCGTGGTTGTTATTACACTTTCAAATGTTTACGAATCGTCAGACGACTTCCAAGGAATCCGATTCCGACACCAAGAATGACCGCAACCGGAACCAGTGTGTGGAATACGGTGCGCACGGAAACGAAGTCGATCATCGAACCAATGAAATTAAACTTCTCTGCAATATATACTATAATCTTCTGATACATAAAATATAACAGAATCAGAGGGATCGCAGCGCCGATGAGTCCGATCGACATACCCTCCACGATAAACGGCGCACGCACCAGAAAATCGGTCGCACCGATCAGTTTCATGATCGCAATCTCCTCCTTGCGGACCGAGATACCGACCGTAACCGTGTTGCTGATCAAAAAGATTGCAACGCCGAGAAGGATCAGTATAATGCCCGCCGATACATAACCGACAAGCTTGTTGAAATCCGTAAGTGTATTGGCAGCCTTGGCCGATTCCTTCACATCACGCACTCCGTCGATCGATTCCAGATACGTCACAAGTGAATTCTGCATCGACACGTCACTCAGATAAATCTGATAATGTGCGCTGTTGGCAAGCGGGTTATCCCCTGCGAATCCCTGTGCCAGTTCCTCTCTTCCCTGAAAATACACGCGCTTGTAATCATCCCATGCTTCCTCAGCGGAAACAAACTCGATCCGGCTGACTTCCGCACGCTTCGTAATCTCCTCGCCGATATCCTTGATCTCAGCCTCCGATAATCCCTTGTCAAAGAACACGGTCACGGACACGCCTTCCTCGATGGAATGTACCGTTGCGGTAAAATTCGTAATAATAATATAGAAAAGGCCGAACATGAAAATACATG
>CAVHWG010000119.1:2724-9406 GCA_963639645.1 Firmicutes bacterium TM09-10
GCTTGATCGAATAAAAAAAGGTATTAATCTTCATCGTCAAAATCACCCTGCTTACTATCACTGACGATAGTACCTTTCTTTACAGTTATTACGCGCTTCTTCATGACCTTGACGATCTCCATATTATGCGTTACGACAAGCACTGTCGTTCCTCTGGCATTGATCTCCTCAAGAAGCTTCATGATCTCCCACGCATTATTGTTATCCAGATTACCGGTCGGCTCATCCGCCAACAGGATATCCGGCTCATTGATGAGTGCACGCGCGATCGCAACACGCTGCTGCTCACCGCCCGAAAGCTGCCTCGGGAAAGAGCGATACTTTGCGGCCAGTCCCACAGTAGAAAGCATGACCGGTACTTTCTTGCGGATGCGGCTGTTCGGTTCTCCGACAACCTTCTGCGCGAAAGCGACATTATCGTATACATTCCGATCCTTCAGAAGCCGGAAGTCCTGAAAGACAACCCCGACATTCCTGCGGTACTTCGGAATCTGTTTTCTTCTGATTTTGTTTAATACTTTTCCGTCGACCGTAATGACTCCCTCGGTCGGTTCCAACTCCTTTAATAATAATTTAATCAGTGTTGACTTGCCGGATCCACTGTCTCCGACGATGAACACAAATTCTCCGTCTTCTATTTCCAGATTCACATCATTTAAGGCAGGAATTCCTGCTGAGTACGACTTACTGACATGTTCCAGTTTAATCATTTTTTCTCCTTAATTAGTAGTCCAGTGTCTCCATATACTTCATGTACTTGACTACCATGAGCGCAATCTTGAATGTGATCGCATCCTCGAAGACTCTTAAATCCAGCCCTGTACTCTTCTGGAGCTTGTCCAGACGATACACCAGTGTATTACGGTGAATGTACAGTTGTCTGGAAGTCTCTGACACATTGAGATTATTTTCAAAGAATTTATTGATCGTTGTCAGGATCTCCTCATCGAATTCATCCGGTGATTTACCATCGAAGATTTCCTTGATAAACATCTTACACAGAGGAATCGGCAGCTGATAGATCAGACGTCCGATACCAAGCTGTGAATAAGCGATCACATCCTGGTCCTCAAAGAAGATCTTACCGACATCCAGTGCCATCCTTGCTTCTTTATAAGAACGCGATACTTCCTTTAACTCATTGACAATCGTTCCATAGGCAATATGGACGTTACAGTTTGCGTCTGAACGAAACAGGTTGATGATCACATCCGCCGTCTTCTTCAGATCGTCATATGTCTCATTTTCGCTGAGTTCTTTGACAACAATAATGTTCTTCTCATCCACTGCTGTAACAAAGTCCTTGGATTTGCCGCCAAAAAGCCCGCGAATCTTCTCCAATTCATTTCCATCCTTCTCCCGGTTCGTCTCTACGAGAAAGATAACCCTGCGCATCTCCGTCTCAATATGGAGTTTCTTTGCGCGATTGTAGATATCGACCAAAAGCAAATTGTCCAGAATCAGGTTCTTGATAAAGTTATCCTTATCAAAACGCTCCTTGTATGCCACAAGAAGATTCTGGATCTGGAAGCTGGCAATCTTTCCAATCATATATACATCCTCACTGTCCCCGTAAGCGAGCAGGATATATTCTAACTGATGATCGTCAAACACTTTGAAGAACTGGCATCCGCTTACCACCTGACTGTCCGCCGGCGATCCGACAAACGACTGCGCAGGCGTAATAAACTGTTCCGCATCCGGAAACGTTGCTGCGAGAATCTTGCCCTCCACATCAATCACACAGAGATCTGTTCTGGTAATACTTTTAAGACCATCAATTGTATTCTGAAGTATCTGATTGGAAATCATAAACCTTTCTCCTTATCCCCATATTTGCTTATGTATTAATACCATTTACCATTTTAATATATTAGTACAAAAAAATAAAGAGGAAATGCACATTTTTTATGCATTTCCTCTTTTTAGTTTTTCCATAATTAGTAAATTTGTACGAGAAAGAATGTCAAAACCGCGCTTTTTAGAAGTCCTGTGAGGAATATTCCATAAAACCTTCACCGAGTACCTCACGCACATCCGATACAATCACAAACGCGTCAGGGTCAACATCGTTGACGATCTCCTTCAACTGTACAATCTCTTTTCTCGACACAACGCAGTAGAGCACGCATTTGTAATCCTGCGTGTACATGCCCTTGGCATCGAGCCCCGTCACACCACGATCCAGCTCCTCCATCAGGCGCTCAGCCACTTCCTTGTGATGATTTGTGATAATGAGCGCTGCCTTCGAATTCTTAAAACCTTCCAGAAACGCATCGGACACCTTCGTCATCACGAAGATCGATACGACCGCATACAGCGTCGAACGCAGGCCGAACACATACAGACCCGTGATTACGATCGCCGCATCCATCACCTGCATAATCTGCACGACCGAATAATGCCGCATCCGCACCTGGATCAGCGCAGCAACCATATCGGTACCTCCGGTCGTCGCACCCGCGCGCAGCACAAGTCCCATTCCGATTCCCGTAAACGCACCGCCGAACAGCGCAGCAAGCAGATAATCGTCACCCGACAGATCCACGCCCGGAATGACATAGAGCCACACAGACAGCATGATCGTTGCAAAAAGCGTTCTGCCGATATATTTTTTTCCAAACCTGATATACGAATATATAAAGATCGGAACATTCAGTACAATGTTGGTAAGCCAGAGCGGAATACCGCCGTCCACCACGGATTTGGTCAGACTCCGGATCACGATCGTAAGTCCGGTAAATCCTCCGGTCACAAGGCCGACCCGGTCATAGATACACTGGATCGCAAGTGCCATAACCGCTGTCCCGACCAGGATCAGTACATAGTTCCATGCAATCTGTTTTGCCTTATTTGACATATGATTCATTTTCCTGTTTCTCGCTATAATGATTTAAATGCTTCTCCAGTTTATGTGCACGAAACATCTTGCGGATCCCGTTTGCAAATCCGTTCTTCGGATTCTCAAGCTCCATCGTTCCCATGCCATACCACAAACCTGCAGACAGCTTCTCCCTGTTCTCCATCAGGAAATGCTCCTGCATCGGACTCGGGATCACACTGATGATGACATCCGGTGTCTGTGAATTGATCTCATTGATCAGAGCGTCCAGATTGCCGGAGCACTCCTCAAGCGCCTCCGCTCCGATCACACCACACTTTGGATAAAGTTCCATGATACGGTCACACATCTGCTGCGTCTGTTCCATCGTCTGTCCCACGACAAAAATCGTCTTACGGTTGCGCTCGATCCGCTTCATCATCTCAAAAAAGAAATCATGATGATCGATCTCATGCTTTCTCTGGTAGGAATCTGCGCCGACCGCCTCTAAGATTCCCCTTTCTGCGATCACCGTATGTTCCACGGTTGCAAGAGCCTCGCGGATCACGTCGTCGGACTCTGCCAAAAGCAGCATATCCATATTCACTTCTTCAATCGTATGGAATCCACTGTCGGACATATTTTTTTCCACATTCATGATCGTCTCACGAACGGTATAATTGTCCAACTCGATTCCGGCAACATCAATCGTTTTAATCATAGCGCCTCTAGTATAACAAAATTGGATTCTTTTGGCAACGTACACATTTTTCGTCTTGTTTTTTATTTTGTGCGACAATTTCCAACATTTTCATATGGTTTTTTGACATTTGAAATGTCAATATCTTTTATGAATTTTGACTCGCTTCGACAAAATTTATGATATCTTAACAAAACAATCGTTTGCTCTAACAAAAAAAATGCGCAAAAAAATTGCTTTGATTTTGTGGATAACGTGCATAACTTCGTGTATAACTTCATTTTCGGGCATTTCTAAGCTTTCAATTGTGGATAACTTTTCCACATACCCGGCACGCGTTTTTCCAAAAATCTTTTTTTTGCAATCTTTTTGTGCATTTTGTATATTTATCATTTTTTGTGTTCCTTCATCCTGCAATCTGCAGGATGAAAATACTTCATTTGACAAAAAATTACGGCAATTCGATGGAAACAATCTCGGAATAATCACCCACCGAGTAGTTATCATCGTCCTCATAATATGCATAAATGCGAATTTCAACATTTCCGCTGAGATCCTGATCCTCAAGCGTATACGAAGTGATCGATACATCCGAAATCTCTGCGATCTCGTTGAAATCATCCTCTCCAGCCGGGCTCATCTCGATACAATATCCGCTCAGGCCGTTCGTATCATTCATCTTCCAGGTAACCGTCCATGCGCCGTTTGCATCCTGCTGCACACTTACATTCTGCGGAACCGGCATCTCCCATAATACCGTCTTCAGGTTCGTAAACGTAGTGTATGTGGTCACGTTCTTGGACGTGTGATATCCACCCACACCATATTCATAGGTTACCCCGCGAACATTCGTATTATCCGTGTAGGAGGTAACTTTTGCGCCCTTGATCTTCTTGATGCAGGTAAAAGCGGTATCGCCTTCCTCTCTTCGATAGATACAGTAACCGTCCACATTCGACGCAGCCTTCCATGCAAGCTGCACATTGCCGTCTTTGGTCAGCTTTCCGGAGGTCACGCTCACCGAAGTCTTCGGAATGAGTCCGTAATAACTTGCAATACCGAGCGCATCTGCCTCGCCGAGCTTTGTCAGCATGCTGCTTGAGCCGAGATACTTTGTGCAGTCGCTCGAATTGCTGATATATGCATGCTCCACGATCAGTCCCGCAAAGCCAGAGCTTTTACTGTTGCGGATCACGCTGTAATAGTCGGAAAGCGACTTGTCCGGATACTTGGATTTATTCTCCGAATTGCGGATCAGTACACCGTTGTTCTTCAGTCCCAGCCCTGCAAGCCGGCTCTGAATACACTGTGCAACGGATTTACCTGTGCTGCCGGCCTTCGAATTATAGTTTGCATTCGGATAATAAACACATGCGCCTTTCGCAGCGCTGCTGGTCGACGCATTGTTATGTAACGATACAAACAGATCCGCTCCGTTCTTCTTCGCATTCGCCACACGATTCTCGAGTGTCACATAATAATCGCTCGTGCGTGTCATATACACTTTCACGCCCATGTAGGTTTCCAGTTTTTTCTTGCATGCCTTGGCGATCGCCAGATTGATATCCTTCTCGCGGTAGGTCTTGCTTCCCCACTTTCTGGTCGCGCCCACATCGTAGCCGCCGTGTCCCGGGTCAAGCGCGATGACGATCGGCTTCACCGGTGTGATCTCCTGCGTCGCCGCCTGTGCCTGCGGCACGCCCGTGATCAGGACTGCCGCAGCGGCAAGCACTGCCAATAGTTTCTTTCCTGTATTTTTTCCCTTTTGTCTCATCAATTTTTACGCTCCCGTTATTGCATACTACTTTGCTTTGATCTTCGCAACTGCAGAGTAGCTTCCATAGTAATCGGTTCCCTCGTATGTCTTATATGCGCGTACCTTATAACTGTACGTTGTGCCTTTTTTCAGATTCTTATTCGTGTAGGAAACTTTGTTCTCGCCCTTCACCGTTGCAATCTTCTCGTATTTCTTCGTCTTCGTGTTCAGGCGATAGATCTCGTATCCGGTGACATGTGCAGACTTGCTCCACTTTACCGTCACGGATGAGGATTTCGTGGTGAGTTTGACATTCTGTACCTTCTCCGGCTTCGTTACCTGTACCTTCACCGCCGAAAAAGCGCCACAATAATCGGTTCCTTCATAAGTTTTATACGCACGGACTTTGTAGCTGTATGTCTTCGCCGCGGTCAGCTCGCTGTCTGTGTACGTCACATTCGAGGCGCCCTTGATCGTTGCAATCTTGACATACTTTCCGGTCTCCTCATTCAGTCGATACAACTGATATCCGCTGGCACGCGCCACTTTCTTCCATGACAGATCGATCGCATTCGAGTCATAAGCCTCCACAACCGGTGCCGCCGCCTTAGCCGGCTTGGTCACACCCGCGGCCTCCTCCGAATGAACACCCAGATAGGTATTGGTTCCGATCGTCTTGCTTGCCCGGACCTTGAAACGGTATTCACTCGCCGAAGTAAGTCCGGTTACATCGTAACTCGTCACGTCGGCTCCAACCGTCGCAACCTCCTCAAACGAATCCGAATTACTGCTGTAACAGAAAATGCGATATCCGTCAGCTCCTTTTGCTTCATCCCATGATAACGAGATGCCTGTCGCGCTCTGAGCGTCCACACTAAGTCCGCTTACCTGCGCCGGAAGTGTTGCTGCCTGCAATACAGAGGAGTAGGTTCCAAAATAATTCGTTCCACCGATCGTCCACATGCAGCGTACCTTATACCGGTACGCACTTCCCGCATTCAGGTTTGTGTCCGTGTAGGTCGTGTCATTCACCGTTGCAACATATGCATATTTTCCGGTATCTTCGTTATAACGATACACACGGTAATTTTCCGCATCCCCCGCATCATTCCATGTCAGCGTGACGGAGGTATCCGTATTCTTCGACATCTTCACATTCTTGGTTTTGACATTTGTATCCTTATACCAGAAATTCTTGTCAAGAGTTCCAGTATAACCAGTTGATGCTGAAGGCTTCGTGCTTGAATACTGCCAGAATTCATAGTCACACAACACATCCGCATACGGAACCGGTGTAACCATGACGTAATTTCCGCTTGCATCCTTTACATAATTCCCCTTACGATCCTTCTTCTTGACCCGTTTCGCATTGGACGTTGTCATATTATTATGACGTGCAATCCAA
>CAVHWG010000119.1:9416-10045 GCA_963639645.1 Firmicutes bacterium TM09-10
TTACACAATCTTCTAGCTTATCGGCCTGCATCTTCGTGTTATACCAGGAATAGTTTGCATACACGCCTGCCTTGTAGCCTGCACTCGTAATCTCATCGGCAAATGCCTGCACAACCGCTGTTTCCTTTGCCTTGGACAGCTTTGCATCCGTCAATCGATTCGTGTCATGTCCCGACTCACGATCCATAATGATCGGCATATCAATATCCCAGTCGTACTGATCAATAAGGTTCATCACATAATCAGCTTCTTCCACCGCTTCTTTGGCATTGATTGCCTGCGAGAAGATGTACAACCCAACATTCACCTTATTGGCCTGTGCCCCCTTGATGTGCGCACTTGCCACGGTATCTTCATAAATTGATCCATCCTTGGTATCTCTCGACGCAGCCCGGACGAAAGTGAAATCAACCCCCGCCTCATGGATCTTCTTCCAGTCGATCTTGGAGACCGTACTTCCGCGGCCGCCTCCCTGCCACCACGAGACATCGACACCGTTGATCAGCTCACAATCTTCATAAGTAACATCATGATAATACGTTGCATTATTCAGATCACTTACCGTCGTAAAAGATCCTTCCAGGAACAGATTCGTGTACGTTGTCGCGCGAAACAACGGAATCTGATCC
>CAVHWG010000120.1:0-19334 GCA_963639645.1 Firmicutes bacterium TM09-10
ATCTGATGGTAATGTTAAAACTTTTCCGCCCATAATATCATCCATTCCTTTCCGAGCTTCGTTTCCCTTTGGAATGACATGGTCTGCGATTTCTTTGATCAAGCAAATCATGTCTTTATAAAGCTCTGACTTCTTTTCTTTCTCACAGGTATCGGTGAGCCGTTCATTTATTTTTCGATAATCATCGAGAAGTTGGTTCAACTTCTTTTCGTTTGTCTTGTTGCATTTTAGAAAATGTTCATATCGCAAAATGTGATATGGAAGCAGAATAAGAAGGTCCTTTTCAAACATGGCATTAACCGTGTATTTCTGTGCGTGAATGATCGGAACTTTGTAGATCACATGCTGCCCGTCAGAAAACTTAACGATTGCCGTATGGTATTCCGGCAGGGTGCGATGATTGCGGACATACAATACACACGATTGTGGGAACTCGATTTCCCAGATTTCACCCGAGCCAGAAGCGTGTTTCGAGGCGATCGAAATATCGTATGGGAATGATATGATGATCAGCTATCTTTCTTAATGGCTAATGAATATTCCTCTTCTGAATAAAGTTCAAGAATCTTTTCTTTAGGAACATCGCATTTGATCATATTGCGGATAGAGTCCAGACGTTCAATATTTCTTCCTTCCTCGCGCCCTTTTTTCATCATTTCTTGATCTCTCATAAGTAAGGTCATGTATTCGAGCCTCCATTCCTCATGTTTCTTGGCTTTCTGAATGGCGTTATCTAAGTTGTTTACAAGCTTGCACTGTCCGATTTTTCCGGTTGTAAGCCATTCAAGAAATTCTTTCATATCATCCGACACATCGTTTGCATCTCCGCCTGCACACAGGAAAATCTTTGTTGATTCATCTCCGAGTACAAGTTCTGGTCGCTCATTGCATCGATTCTGGAACGTGTACTTGTGTAACCCTAATTTAAATTCGTCAAATGGACAGATGAAAATAATGTAGCTTCGTTTTAGCTTTTCATAATCTGCACCACGCTCAATCAGGCTGAGATCAATCATTCCCTGATAATACCTTGTACGCTTTGGAAGATTACGATTATCGGTTGTCTGCATCTCGCAGTCGTAGACAGTGTTGGAATCATCTTCGCTGTATACATCGAAACGAACGCCTTTACCATCAGCAGTGATTTCGATTGGTTTCTGTTGATCCAGACGAGTGAAAGCCCCCACTTTCCTGCCAAGGATAAGTTCCAGTAACTCGTGACAGAATTCAGGGTTGGTTGTCAGTATTTTACAGAACATAAAATCGTCTGTAAAAGTTAGTTCTTCGTACTTCTTCATAGGATTCTCCTTCTCGGTTGTTATTTATAAATAAAGGAGAATTTGAGAATACCTGTTTGTTACCCCAATTATAACATATGCGGTGAATTACGCAATTAGCTATTAACAAACAGAACATATGAGTTGCCTCAAAGATCTCCAATATTTTGTTGTGAAAACTCGGGTATCCGTGCACATGAATAATCGTGCACTAAATGATTTGCTAAACCGCATATTTCATCGGTTTTCGTTTGCTTGAGTTTGTAGATTCAGAATAAAGGATTTTAAGGAGAAAGTCAATCAATAAAAATTTGAAAAAAGGCTTGAAATACTGGGGAAAAGATGGTATAGTATATCCTCGTGATAACTATTTTTTCCTTGTTCGCAGGCACATCCTGCGAGCCAGAGACCAAAAGGAGGTAAAATTCGCATGAACAAATATGAATTAGCACTCGTTGTTAGTGCAAAGATCGAAGATGATGCGAGAGCAGCAGTAGTTGAGAAGGCAAAAGAGTACATCACTCGTGCAGGCGGTACTGTAACAGAAGTTGAAGAATGGGGTAAGAAGAAGTTAGCTTACGACGTTCAGAAGATGAGCGAAGGTTTCTACTACTTCATCCAGTTCGATGCAGCATCTGATGTTCCTGCTAAGCTTGAGCAGGATGTTCGTATCATGGACAATGTTCTTCGTTTCTTATGCGTTAGAAAAGACGAGGCATAGTATAAGAAAGTAGGAGATCGTATGAATAAAGTTATTCTTATGGGAAGACTGACCAGAGATGCTGAGATCCGTTACTCACAGGGGGAGAGTTCAACTGCTATCGCAAGATTTTCACTTGCAGTTGACCGTCGTTTCCGTCGTGACAATGACGAGCAGACAGCGGATTTCATTAACTGTGTTGCCTTTGGTAGAACAGCAGAATTTCTGGAGAGATTTGGCCGCAAGGGAACGAAGTTCGTTCTTGAGGGTCGTATACAGACAGGTAGCTACACAAACAAAGATGGACAGCGTGTTTACACAACAGACGTTGTAGCTGAGAACGTTGAGTTTGCAGAGAGCAAGAACAACAGCTCAGCAGGCAACGACTTTGGCGGTGCACCAAGTGCTCCATCACCGAGCGGAGCTGCCGGAGATGGTTTTATGAATATTCCGGAAGGAATTGACGAAGAATTACCATTTAATTAAATTAAGGAGGTAACCAACATGGCTTACAATAAGGGTGCTGATCGTGAAGGTTCTTCAATGAAGAGAAGACCTATGCGTAGAAGAAAAAAGGTATGTGTATTCTGTGGCAAGGATAATGTCATTGATTATAAGGATATCAACAAGTTAAAGAGATACATCTCTGAGAGAGGAAAGATCCTTCCTCGTCGTATCACAGGAAACTGTGCTAAGCATCAGAGAGCTCTTACAGTAGCAATCAAGAGAGCACGTCATTTAGCAATGATGCCTTACGTTTGCGAATAGGCTTAGGAAAATCAAGGGTTCCCAGGTTCGGGAAAAGTGATTTGACACAAGTTTGACACAAGAAAAATGAGAAAGACCAGCTATCTTCGGGTAGTTGGTCTTTTTGCGTTTATAGGAAAAAAGAGAAGTATTTCCTGTCATGAGGGTGGGCAGAGTTACCCACCACTTCATACCCTCCTTTTGATAGAATGGAATCCCGAATGGAAATGCGTATGATAACGGCGCTGCAACAGCCGGTTCTGGAAAAGTGGGCGATATTGCAACACTGGTAAAATATAAAAACGACAAAAAGAATCTGTTTAAATTCTATAATCTGGACGGACATTATGAGGATTATGCGGGAATTTATTAATCCGTAATAAGGTAATATTAAGGTTTTGCGTGTTTGATGCTAAGAATTCCGTGCTAAGATAAATCCATAAAACGAAGCAGAGCTTTGAAGGAGGATATCATATGTGGAGTAGAGCAGAGTTAAAAAGCAAAGCAAAATTCTCATTTAAACGTAACTATTGGAAAAGTGTATTGATCAGTCTGCTGCTGGCGATCATTGTCGGAGGCGGAACCGCAGCGAGCGGTGCTTCAAACGGATTCAGCAAGGCACTGTCAGGTTCTGATTCATCGGATGAGTCATATACGTATGATTACGATGATGATGTGTATTATTATGACGATGATGATTCGGATTATGATGTGATCAGAGATTTTACAAACGGTTTTGCGGATGGATTTCAGGATGGAATGTCACCGGATCATTCCGGTGCGGCGGTTGCAGCACTTGCAATCTTCGGAATTATCTTCGTTGTTGTTTTCCTGATCCTTATGACGGTTGTAATCCTGTTGGATGTATTTATCTGCAATCCGATCGAGGTTGGATGTAAGCGTTTCTATGTACGCAATTTAAATGAGCCGGCACAGGTTGGGAACATTGGATTTGCATTTGATAACAATTATAAAAATATTACAAAGACGATGTTCTTCCGTGATCTGTATACGGTTCTGTGGACATTGCTCTTCATCATTCCGGGAATTGTGAAGTCCTACGAGTACCGAATGATCCCATATCTGTTGGCTGAGAATCCGCAGATGACAAAGGAGCAGGCTTTCGCAGAGAGTAAGCGTATGATGAGCGGACAGAAGTGGAGAGCGTTTGTGCTGGATCTTACCTTTATCGGATGGAATATTTTGTCGGCAATCACACTTGGAATTCTTGGAATCTTCTATGTGCAGCCATATAGGGATGCGACACAGGCAGCACTGTATGAGGCACTTCGCTACGGAAATCCTTACGGAGCACCGAACGGATACAACGGAATGCCAAACAATTTTAACGGAGCGCCGAACAATTTCAATGGAATGCCAAACGGTTTCGGTGGAGCACAGGATGGCGCATCTCCATATACCGCACCGAACGGATTTACAAATCCTGCTACAGATAGTATAGTGGAGGAAAATCCGAATCAGTAGGAGAAGCTATGGGATACAAAATTTTGATCGCTGATGATGAGCCGGAGATTCGGGATCTTCTCCGGCTCTATCTTGAAAATGAACAATATGAAGTGGTGGAAGGGGAAGACGGGCAGCAGGCGTTAGATCTGCTGCGCACCGAGAAGCCGGATCTGTGTGTACTCGATATCATGATGCCGAAAATGGACGGATATCATGTGCTGCAGGAACTGCGTAAGGAAAGTAATATCCCGGTTGTGATCTTATCTGCAAAAGATGCGGATTCCGAGAAGATCCTTGGATTGAATCTCGGAGCGGATGATTATCTTGCCAAGCCGTTTAATCCCCTGGAGGCCGTGGCGCGTGTAAATTCCAACATCCGCCGCTTTTATTCACTGGGAACACAGGATGCCGTGCGTGGAGAGATTACCGTTCGGGATCTGACACTGGATGCGGAATCCTGTACGCTGAAAAAAGCGGGGCAGGTGATCGAGCTGACATCCGTGGAATACCGGATCATGGAGCTTTTTATGCAGCATCCCAGCAAAGTTTTTACGAAGCAGCAGATCTATGAGCAGGGATGGGGTGAGGCATATATCGTTGCGGATAACAATATTATGGTCTGCATCAGTAAGCTTCGTGCTAAGCTCGATGATGATCCGTCGGCCTATATTCGGACGATCCGCGGACTCGGATACCGGTTGGAGAAATAACAGATGAAGAGACAGGAAGGCCTTGAATGGTTTCTAATTAAGAAGTTTATAGAAATCCTGTTGCTGGTTGGTCTGGCAGAATATTTTATTACGTTTGCATTGAATAAATGGATCTTTCCGCCGCTATTGGCATATTTTTTCCCGTTTGGGGGAGAGAATATCCGTGTTTCAAGTTCGGAAGTTGTCTTCTATGTGTTTGCGACACTTGTGGTTTTACTGATCAATGCATTTATTATAATGCTTCCGTCTCCGGTCAGAGAGACCGCGCAGGGATTGGTGGAGCGGTTGCAGCAGTGTCTGTCGACGGTGCTGCCGTCCATGAATCGGTCGATACCGATCTATTCGCTCGAGGGAAAAAAGTCGATTTTGCTTTTTTTGGTATTTGTGGTGATTGCATTGTCCATTCTGCTTCCGTATATATTGGGGGCCGTATGTTTTGCGCGGGTTACGATCCGGGAATTTCGTGCGATCCAGCAGGAACGCGAAGCGGAGCAGAAAGAATTTGACCGTAAGCGAAATCTGATGCTGTCCGATATTGCACATGATCTGCGCACGCCGATGACGACGGTAAACGGTTATGCGAATGCTCTCGCGGACGGAATGGTGCAGGATGTGCACCAGCAGGCGGCATATCTTGCTGCGATACAGCGAAAGTCGCACCGCATGAATGATCTGATCAATCTGTTGTTTGAGTATGTGAAGCTGGACAGCGAAGGTTTTTCATTAGATAGAAAGCCGCACGATCTGTGTGAGATTGCAAGAGAGAATGCTGCTCTCATCTACTCCGATGTTGAGGGCGCAGGGATGACGCTTGAAGCGGAGATACCGGATGAGCCGATCATGGTGTCGGTGGATGAGGTACAGATCTCACGTGTAATCACGAATCTTCTGACGAATGCGATGCGGCACAATGACCGGGGAACGCGTATCATGTTATGCCTTTTCCGGCAGGAAGATGTCATTCATCTGATGGTCGCCGACAGTGGAACGATCATTCCGGAAGAATTGGAGGAGCATCTGTTTGAGCCGTTTTCCAGAGGCGATACATCGAGACGAAGCAGTGGAGGAAGCGGACTGGGACTTTCCATTGCAAAGAAAATCGTAGAGATGCACGGATGGAAAATGCGGCTTGTGCAGCAACCGCAGATCCAGCATTATCCGTATGTGGAAAGATATGCGAAAACATTTCTCATTCAAATAAAAGAATAGCTTGTAGTTCCGGGTAACATTGGGTACAATGAGTTTATGTGAAGGAGGGGAGAACCATGTTGACATTGTTTGGAATCGATCCGTGGATCGCATTATGGGTGATTCTTCTGGTAGTGTTTGTTGTCGGAGAACTGATCACAGTCGGGTTGACGAGTATCTGGTTTGCAGCAGGATCGTTGATTGCGCTGCTTGCGGCGATTATCGGTCTGAATCCGATCGTACAGATCATTCTGTTTTTGATCGTTTCGCTCTGTCTTCTTGCAGCGACAAGATCGTGGGCAAACAAGTACATCAATTCCAAGACACAGAGCACGAACGCTGACCGCATTATTGGGGAGTCCATAAAGATTGCGGAGCGTGTAAGTAACCTTGATCAGACCGGTATGGCAGTTGTCCACGGACAGGAGTGGACGGTGCGCACCCGTGATGATAATATGACCATTGAGGCAGGGGAACTTGCGAGAGTTGTTGCCATCAGCGGTGTAAAATTAATTGTAGAGAAGGAATAAGGAGGAAATGAAACTATGGGTCCATTGATTGCAGGAATTGTAATTGTTGTACTGATTCTGTTAGTACTTGTCAATTGCATCAAGATCGTGCCACAGGCACATGCAATGGTAATCGAGCGTTTAGGAGGATATCTGACAACCTGGTCAGTAGGTCTTCACTTTAAAGTTCCGTTTATTGACCGTATCGCAAGAAAGGTACTGTTAAAGGAGCAGGTTGTGGATTTCCCGCCGCAGCCGGTTATCACGAAGGATAACGTAACGATGCAGATCGATACCGTCGTATACTTCCAGATTACTGATCCGAAGCTGTATGCTTACGGTGTTGAGAATCCGATTATGGCGATTGAGAATCTGACCGCAACAACGCTTCGTAATATCATCGGTGATCTCGAGTTGGATGAAACACTGACGTCCCGTGAGACAATCAACACAAAGATGCGTGCAACACTTGACGTTGCAACTGATCCTTGGGGAATCAAGGTAAACCGTGTAGAGTTAAAGAACATCATCCCGCCGAAGGCTATCCAGGATGCGATGGAGAAGCAGATGAAGGCTGAGCGTGAGCGCCGTGAGGCGATTCTTCGTGCAGAAGGTGAGAAGAAGTCTACAATCCTTGTTGCCGAAGGTAATAAGGAGTCTGCAATTCTTGATGCTGAGGCTGAGAAGCAGGCTGCCATCCTTCGCGCAGAGGCGAAGAAGGAAGCAACCGTTAAGGAAGCAGAAGGTCAGGCTGAGGCTATTCTTAAGATTCAGCAGGCGAATGCAGACGGTCTTCGCATGTTGAAAGAGTCTGCTCCGGACAGCGCGGTATTGCAGCTTAAGAGCCTTGAGGCTTTTGCAAAGGCAGCAGACGGCAAGGCAACCAAGATCATCATTCCATCGGAAATCCAGGGTCTTGCAGGGTTAAGCAAGTCGGTTGTAGAGATTGCAAAAGAGAACTAAGAACAGATATAGTAGTTGATCTACGGGACTGCCCTATGTATTGTGGGGCAGTCCTTTTATTTTTGATATCTTTTGTCGCCTTTGCAAAAAGGCTTTATTTAGGGGCTCAAAAATGGTATACTAGAAAACAAATATGCATTTGATTTCTGATGAATTGCACTGGATACAGTAGCGAAGAACAGGAGCGTAATAATGAAATCACGAATTCGATTTAAAGGCAAGTTAAAGGCGTATCTGGGGTGGCCGATCCTCTTGGCGATCCCGCTTGTACTCGCAGATATCGGACTGTATTTTTATGATATTACAACGGGAGCGGTGTTATCCGGCTTCATTGTGATCTATCTGACGGTGGAGATCAGTTTGTATCATTACAATAAGCCACGTCTGACGAACGAGATCATTAACTTTGCCACGCAATATGCGACCGTGCAGAAGCGACTTCTCAATGAGTTTGAGATCCCGTATGCGCTTTTGGATTATTCCGGCAAGATTTTGTGGGTGAATGAGCAGTTTTCGGAATTGACGAATGTGGATCGTAACTATCATAAGTCGATCACAACGCTTTTTTCCACGATCACAAGGGAATTCTTACAGAAGCATGAAGGTCCGCAGAATGTGCATTTGAAGATGCAGAACCGGGAGTTCCGTGTATCGCTGAACCGCATCTATTTTGATGATATTATGGAGCAGAGTGAGTCGATCGAGATTGATGAGCCGGAGGAGTTTCTGACCGCACTCTATCTGTTTGACGAGACGGAACTGAACCGGTACAAGCAGGAGAACCGGGAGCAGAAGCAGGTTGCGGGACTGATCTACATCGATAACTACGATGAGGCGCTCGACAGTATTGAGGACGTTAAGCGTTCACTTTTGATCGCACTGGTAGATCGTAAGGTGAACCAGTATTTTGCAAAGATGGATGCTTTAGTCCGCAAGATTGAGAAAGATAAATACTTTGTTGTATTCAAATATAAGTATCTGCAGCCGATGATGGATGATCGTTTCAGCATCTTAGAGGATGTGAAGACGGTCAAGGTCGGAAACGAGATGGCGGTAACGCTGAGTATCGGAATCGGTATGAAAGATTCTTCTTATAACGAGAGTTACGAGCAGGCGCGCGCAGCGATCGATCTGGCACTCGGACGAGGCGGTGATCAGGTCGTTGTCAAGGATGGCGAGGATATTGCTTATTTCGGTGGCAAGGCAAAGCAGGTAGAGCGTAATACGAGGGTTAAGGCCCGTGTTAAGGCGCACGCGCTGCATGAGATCATTGAGAGCCGAGAGAATGTCATTATCATGGGACATAGCCTGACGGATGTCGATTCGCTCGGTGCCGGTGTCGGAATCTTCTGTGCTGCCAGAGTGCTTGGCAAGAAAGCACAGATCGTCATCAATGAGCCGACAAGCTCGATCCGTCCGCTGATGGAATGCTTTACTTCGGAAAAAGGCTATCCGGATGATATGTTTATCAACAGTAATCAGGCTTTGGAGATGGTCAGCCGCAATACACTGGTCATGGTCGTTGATACGAACCGCCCGAGCTATACAGAATGTCCGGAGCTTTTGACACACACCGATACGATCGTGGTATTTGATCACCACAGACAGAGCAGCGAGGTTATTGAGAATCCGATTCTGTCCTACATTGAGCCGTATGCATCCTCCGCCTGTGAGATGGTTGCGGAGGTATTGCAATATTTCCAGGATGGATTTAAATTATCCGCTGCGGAAGCGGATTGCATCTATGCCGGAATTCTGATCGATACGAACAACTTTATGACGAAGACCGGTGTCCGCACGTTTGAGGCGGCGGCTTATCTGAAGCGTTCCGGCGCGGAGGTTACCCGTGTCAGAAAGATGCTTCGTAACGATATGGCCTGTTACAAGGCGCGTGCCGAAGCGGTACGTCATGCAGAAGTTTATCGCGGAGCATTTGCAATCTCGGTCTGTCCGAGTGAGAATGTGGAGAGCCCGACGATCGTCGGAGCGCAGGCGGCAAACGAACTGCTTAACATTATTGGAATTAAAGCGTCCTTCGTACTCACCGAGTACGCAGGCAAGATTTATATCAGTTCACGATCCATTGATGAGATCAACGTGCAGCTCATTATGGAGAAGCTGGGCGGCGGCGGTCACCTGAATGTAGCGGGTGCGCAGCTGACCGGATACACGATGGTTCAGGCAAAGCATGCGATCATGGAGACGTTGGATGAAATGCTGGAAAAAGGAGATATACAGGAATGAAAGTAATTTTATTGCAGGATGTGAAATCATTAGGAAAAAAAGGCGAGATCGTCAATGTGAGCGATGGATACGCCCGCAACGCAATCTTACCGAAAAAGCTTGGCCTTGAAGCGACAAGCAGGAATCTGAACGATCTGAAATTACAGAATCAGCATGCTGACAAGGTTGCAGCCGAAAATCTGGCAAACGCAAAAGAACTTGCAAAAACGGTTGAGCAGCAGAAAGTTGTCGTTAAGATCAAAGCCGGCGAAGGCGGCAAGATCTTCGGTTCGGTTTCTACTAAGGAGATCGCACAGGCGACAAAGGAGCAGACCGGTCTGGAGCTGGATAAGAAGAAAATGCATCTGCCGGATGGCATTAAAGCACTCGGAACATACGAGGTTCCGGTAAAGCTTCATCCACAGGTTACCGCAAAGCTTACCGTTCAGGTTGTTGAGGGATAGGAGGAAGTCGCTTGGAGGAGACATTGATCAAGCGGATCATGCCGAACAGTCTGGAAGCCGAGCAGTCCGTTGTCGGTTCCATGATCATGGATAAGGATGCGATCGTTACGGCGATGGAGATGCTTTTGAAAGAAGATTTCTACCATCAGCAGTACGGAATCCTGTTTGATGCCATGATCGAACTGTACGGAGAGGGACAGCCGGTCGATCTGGTCACGCTGCAGAACAAGCTCAAGGAGAAAGATGTACCGAAGGAAGTCTCAAGTCTTGAGTTTGTCGGCGAACTGGTGCGTGCGGTTCCGACATCCGCCAATGTAAAATACTATTGTAATATCGTCAAGGAAAATGCGATGAAGCGCAAGCTGATCCGCGTTACCGAGGATATCGAGAACGAGTGCTACGCCGGCAAGGAATCACTGGAAAGTGTGCTCGATAAGACGGAGCACGATGTGTTCGCACTGTTGTCGAGTCGTACCGGAGGAGAATATGTTCCGATCCGGCAGGTTGTAATGAATGCTTTGGAGAAGATCGAGAAAGCATCGCAGCAGTCCGGAACCGTAACCGGTATTCCAACCGGATTTATTGACCTTGATTATCGAACCGCCGGACTTCAGCCATCCGATCTGGTTCTGGTTGCCGCCCGTCCTTCCATGGGTAAGACGGCGTTTGTCTTGAATATTGCGCAGTATGTTGCGTTTCACGAAAATCTGTGTACCGCGATCTTCTCTCTCGAGATGTCGAAAGAACAGCTCGTTAACCGTCTGTTCTCCCTCGAATCGCGTGTCGATGCACAGGCACTCCGTACCGGTAATCTGTCCGATGCGGATTGGGAAAAACTGGTTGAAGGTGCCGGAATCATCGGAGATTCCGAGCTCATCATCGATGACACGCCGGGTATCAGTATTTCCGAGCTTCGAAGCAAGTGCCGAAAGTACAAGCTCGAGCATGACTTAAAGCTGGTCATCATCGACTATTTACAGTTGATGACCGGATCGGGAAGAAGCACGGACAGCCGTCAGCAGGAGATTTCCGACATCTCTCGTTCTCTGAAGGCACTTGCCCGAGAACTCAGCGTCCCGGTAGTTGCACTCTCGCAGCTTTCCCGAGCCGTGGAGCAGAGACCGGATCACCGCCCGATGCTTTCCGATCTCCGAGAGTCCGGAGCTATCGAGCAGGATGCCGACGTGGTAATGTTCATCTACCGTGATGATTACTACAACAAGGATACCGAACTCAAGGGAATTTCCGAGATCATTATCGCTAAGCAGCGTAACGGTCCGATCGGAACCGTCAATCTCGCTTGGCTGCCGGAGTACACTAAGTTCGCAAATCTGGAACATTAAGAGTGGTTATAAGTTTAAGAAAAGTAGATTCTACCTGCCTGCATGTGTGAATCTGCTTTTTTTATGTGAGTAGAGATTTGGCAAGGGACAATTTGGTAACATACAGTTTCGTAAACCATAAATTACTAAATCGTAGTTTACTAAATTGCGAAGTAGTGGTATAATAGGTTCAGAAAGTGGGAAATGATAATGATGCAGGGAGGAAACGGCATGTTTATCGGAAGAACGCGGGAATTAGATACGTTAAATAAGTTATATGACTCTGAGAAGTTTGAATTTGCGGTGTTATATGGAAGACGTCGTGTTGGAAAGACGGCTTTGATCAGCGAATTTATCCATGGGAAAAAGGCAATCTATTTCATGGGAGTCGAGAGTAACGAAAAACAGAATCTGGAGAATTTCAGTCAAAGTATTATGGAGTACAGTTCCGGAAATATTATGCAGACTTCCTTTTTGTCGTTGCAGCTGGCTTTGGAATATGTGTTTGAACTCGCGCAGAATGAGAAACTGATTCTGGCAATCGATGAGTATCCGTATATTGCGAGATCATCCAAAAGCTTTGCCTCGACGCTGCAGATGCTCATTGATAAATATAAAGATACATCAAAATTGATGTTGATCTTATGTGGATCCTCTATGTCATATATGGAAGATCGTGTTTTGGCTTATAAAGCGCCGTTGTATGGAAGAAGAACAGCGCAGATGAAGATTCTGCCTTTTGATTTTGAGGAGTCTTGTGCGTATTTTCAGAAGTTTTCGGCGGAAGATATGGCTTTGATCTATGGAATCGTAGGTGGAACGCCGCAATATCTGTTGCAGATGGATGAGCAGATCAGTGTGGAAGAAAATATTAAAAACACGTTCCTAAATCCATCCTCCTCGATCTATGAAGAACCGGAAAATTTGTTGAAACAGGAAGTGAGAGAGCCGGCTTTATACAATGCAATCATAACGGCAGTTGCATCGGGAGCTTCGCATATGGCGGAAATTTCGACAAAGGTAGGAGAAGAAACCAGCGTTTGTACGAGATACCTGAAAAATCTGATTGGATTAGGCATTGTTCGAAAAGAGACTCCGTATGGGGAGAAAGAGTCCCGTAAGTCGCTTTATGTGATAGCGGATAATATGTTTCGCTTCTGGTACCGGTTTATTCCGGATAACAATTCTATTATCTGTCGAGGCGCGGCAGATCTGGCGTATCAGAGGATCGCTCCGTATTTGTCGGACTATATGGGCAAAGTTTTTGAGGATATCTGTATGCAATATTTGTGGAAATTGTTGTTAGACGGCAAGTCGCAGGTTTTCTTTGCGGATCTTGGACGTTGGTGGGGAACGGATCCTAAGACAAGAAGTCAGACGGAAATCGATATCATGGGTGAGCAGGATAAGACAACAGCGCTATTTGGTGAATGCAAATGGACAAACGAGAATGTTGATGTAGGGGTATTGGATAAATTGATTGAGCGAAGTCAGTTATTTCATTATTCAAAAACAGTGCTCTATTTATTTGCAAAGAAGGGTTTTACACAGGGATGTGTGGAAAAGGCAAACGAGATGGGCAATGTTGTGATGGTGACTTTTGAGGATATTATGAAAAGCTTCCGGGAATAATCCCGGGAGCTTTTCTAGAACTTGGCACAAGGTAAAATCTGTTGAATTTGTAGGGTTCTCATCACAGTGGATTGTGTTTTGCCCCTACGCAAAGTATGATGGATTCATCAAAAGCAGGGAAGGGGCGAGCCTTATGGACAAAGAGAAAACCGGAAAAATGATAAGGCAGGCGCGGATCGACAAGGGGTACACACAGAGTGAACTTGGAGATTTGATCGGTGTATCGAATAAAGCGATATCCAGATGGGAGAATGGGGAAACATGATAGACGGCATGACGTATACGGAACTTGCCGTTGTACTGATTCTGTTGGCAACAAAAAATATTATAGATCAGCGAACAAAAGCTGCGGGATATGATCGTTTGGGAAAATGGATCATCGCTATCAGTATCATAACTGGTATATATGTGATCGCCGGAATGTTTATCAATACCATGATGATCAGTCGGGGACATATGCCCTTTCATATGCAGCCATCTTCGGTCGGAAGGTATCTGGAGGGGCGGCTGATTGTTGTGTGCGGTGTTTGTTGCGGCAATTGTAGGTGATTTTGTACAGAAAAGAACACATGCGCGTGCATCAAATTAAATACATTTGGCTGAACCCTTGAACTTGAAAGTGGTTTGTACTACAATACCAATAAGCCTAGATGGTGAATAATGATCATTATTTAAAGGAGGATTCAATTATGGCATACGTAATTTCTGATTCATGCGTTAGCTGTGGTACATGTGCAGGCGAGTGTCCTGTAGGAGCAATCTCTGCAGGTGCTTCTCAGTACGAGATCGACGGATCTGCTTGTGTAGATTGTGGTACATGTGCAGGTGTTTGCCCAACTGGAGCTATCGCTCAGGGCTAATCACAGCTACATACAAGTAAGCGAAAAACTGCCTCACTATGTGAGACAGTTTTTTTGTGCGCAAAAAGCGCTAATTAAATAAATCCAAAATGTTCCAGTGCTGCGGCGATTCCGCCTTCACTGGATTTTTTTGTGACATAAGCCACTTTTTTCTTCAGGGATTCCGGCTCGGCATTGCCCATTGCGACACTGTTCGGAACGTAAGTCAGCATAGGCAGATCGTTGTTACTGTCGCCGAAGACATAAGCATCCTCTTTGGAGAATCCGTAGTGGCCTAAGATGTACTGCAGTCCGGTTGCCTTTGAGTAGCCAAGCGGTACAAACTCGCGGAATAATCCGCCGCGGTCGATACAATCGAAAAATTTGTCACTCACTTTGCGGAATTCGGCAAGCTGTGCCTCATCGCGAATCCAGGTGACAAATTTGTCACAGCGAAAATCCGGCGCTGTCCAGGGATCAAATACTTCAAAGCCTTTTTTCAGATTTTCCTTATATAATTTGCGGGCATCCGGGTTATGAAGCGGGCGGGACAGGTCAAAAACGGTAGAATCAAAGGACTCAAACAGAATATCCATATCAACCTCTTTTGCTTTCTCAAGAAGCTGCATCGTCGCCTCGTGAGACGGTGCGATGTGCATGAGCTGCTTGCCGTCGCAGTAAATATCGGTTCCGCAGCCACATACGAATCCGTCAAATCCGATGGAACGGAAGCGTTCTTCCAGGTTGTGAAAACAGCGTCCGGTATTGATAAACATTAAGTTGCCGTTTGCACGCGCTGCGCGGATCGCTTCGATCGTGCTTGCAGGGATCGACCCATCGATCTCCGAAGTTAAGGTGCCGTCAATATCAAAAAAAGCGATTTTTCTCATAAAAGATCCTCTCATCCTACAAATTATGTACAAACGATTGCATTGTATAACATTTTTTTGCGACTTGCAAGCGGACTTTACAGTAATTGAAGTGGTGGATATAATGTAAGATAGTAATTATAAGTAATAAAGGAACGAAAATGAAGAGAAACAAACAATTAAAACAGATGATTCGGGGACTCACAGATGAGATGCCGGAAAGCTTTACGAGAATCGCGGAACTGCTTGACTACGGGGCGTTCGAGCTGTGTGAACAGCACGGCAAAGACGGAGCGACGCAGTACGTGATCCCCTATATTTTGAACGATGCGGTGGAGTGCTACCTGGATGTTCTGGATGCGTCTTTGCAGGGAGAATATGTGGCGGAAATGCCGGTGACAAGTGCAGAGCTGTTAAGTGAGGCATCGCGCTATGGGCTGGTAATACACCAGGGCGAGGAGAATGTGTGCACACTCTGGTTCCGTGACTTGCGTGAACACAGCGCATGCTATCGTTATCACGAGATCGGTCATTTCTGGGTGACGGGACAGGAGCAGTGGCGTCAGCTTGTATACATGATCGGAACCATTGCGGATAAATACCGTTACATGGGCGAAAAATATTGCAATAAGACGGAATGTGAGCTGCAGAGCCTGATTTACTTTGCACCGTTTCGCAGATGGTCGCCGATCGAGGATCTTCTGGCGGAACATTTTCCGCTGCGTGAGGAAGGTCTTGATGCGATGGAGCGTGTGGCGCTCAAAGTGGGAGATACGATGTATGCGCAGATGGTTCGATTGTATCGCCTTTTCCCGACGGAGCAGCTGGAGAAGATTTTAAGCAGAGCACTTCGCTCGCCGAAGCGCGAGGCAATCTATCATTATCTGTATGAGCAGGTGGTCAAGGCGTCAAAACCGTACCCTGCGCGGGATTACGGAAAGCAGACGAATGCGTCGATGCAGCATGCGCGACGTGAGGTGGAGAAAGAGATGCTGCGCCGCGGATATGCGGGGCATTATCCGGAATACACGAAGAAGAATGAGTATGTGGTCGTGACGGAGGAGCATCCATTCACGCTGCTTGAATGGGAAGATTACACATTTCACCAGCAGTTGATGATCTCGAAGAATCCGGGTAGAAAGCCGCGTCGAAACGCAGGCTTTTTCCGGGGAATCGGGCGAAAGGGACGCATTGTAGAATGGGAGGATTTCCGCAAGGAATCCAGATAAGAGAGAGGCGGCGGTAAATATGAGAATTACGATAGCAAGACAGTGTGGTTGCAACGGCGATCCGGTCGGTGAGAAACTGGCAGAGCGGTTGGGGCTGACATTTTACAATAAAAAGGCAATTCAGGAGCTGGCGGACACGAAAGGCGTCTATGAGCAGTACCCGAATTTCTTTGGAGAGAAAGAGGCTGATCCGTTTCTGGCTGCCATGGTAAAAGGCGAGCAGAATGAGACGATCCGGCAGACTCCGGGCAAGGCACTTCGTGCGACAATCGGGGATGAGCCGTGCGTGATCATCGGAAGATGCGGAAATTATGTGTACGGTCAGGCGCCGGATACGGTAACGGTTTTTCTGTGCGGAGACAAGAAAATGCGTGTGCAGACGATTATGCAGAAGCATGGCTGTTCCGAGCATAAGGCGAAGCAGCTTGTTGAGAAGACGGATGCAAGGCGCAAGGCATACCACGAGTATTACAGTGGACAGGAATGGGGCGAAGCGGGAAATTACCGATTGTGCCTTGACGAGTCTGTGCTTGGTGTGGACGGCGTGGTCGAGATGATCTGCAAGTATGTGGAACTTGCGAAGCTTCAATAAGCAAAATGGGAGGAAGGTAATGGTTCGGATTAAAGATGTGGCGGAGGCGGTCGGTGTCAGCACTGCGACGGTATCGAATGTGATCAATGGCAAGGATCAGCGTGTTTCAAGTGAGGTGCGAGAACGGATACAGAAGGCTCTTGATGAGATGGGTTACGTGCGCAATCGCTCTGCGATGATGCTGGCGCAGACAAATTCCAATATGATCGGAGTGGTCATTCCTGAAAAATTCGGAATGAAGATTACAATGGAGGATCCATATTACAGTGCACTTGTCGGCAATCTGGAGGCAGAAATCCGCAAGCATGACTGCTATATGTGTTTGATCGCGCAGCAGAGCGAGGAAGAAATCTTAAAGCAGACGATCGCATGGAACCTGGAGGGACTGATCGTTTGCAATATGGAAGAGAAAAAGTTGAAAAGTTTATGCGAGAAATACCGCAGAGGCGTGGTTTCGATTGACTCTTATCTGAATCGCAAGGACAACTTTGTGAATATTGCGACGGATGATTTCGGTGGTGGCTACAAGATGGGAAAGTATCTGATCGGGCAGGGGCATACAAAGATTGCGATGCTTGCGGACAATGATATGGATGTGGACCACTATCGCTGGATGGGATTACAGCGCGCGATGGAGGAGGCCGGACTTGCAATCGGTGAGGAGGATCATCTGGTTTTTTCCGCAGTTGAGGCGACGCGCGAACTGCAGCTTGGACAATGGCTGCCAAAGTTGAAAACCTATACGGCGCTTTTTGTCGCATCGGACCTGTATGCACTTGAAATCAGTGCATTTCTGCAAAGTCATGGGCTACGTATACCGGAAGATATCTCAATTGCCGGATTTGATGATCTTATATATGCGCGGCTGGCGCGTCCGAAGCTGACCACCATGAGCCAGAATATCGGGAAAAAGGCAAAGATGGCGGTGGAAGCGTTGCTTGCTTTACGCAATAAAGAGACGGAGCAGGTGGCACAGGAACAGCAGGTGCTTCCGGTCAAATTGGTGGAGCGCGAGTCAGTGAGATGCATTTTATCTTAAGTAATGCATTTAACCATTGACAAAGACGGAATATCTGTGCTACTTTTTACATAGAAGTTAACCGCATAACCAATGAAGAAGAGGGAGAATATTTTATGGACAAGGCATGGTGGAAAGAATCGGTCGTTTATCAGATATATCCGAGAAGTTTTATGGATTCCAACGGAGATGGAATCGGTGATCTCAACGGAATTACGGAGAAACTGGATTATCTGAAGGAACTGGGGATTGATGTGATCTGGCTTTCGCCGGTGTACCAGTCACCGAACGATGATAACGGATATGACATCAGTGATTATCAGGCGATCATGACGGAGTTCGGAACGATGGAGGATTACGACTGCATGCTGGCTCGCGCACACGAGCTTGGCATCAAGATCATGATGGATCTGGTTGTCAACCACACTTCGGATGAGCATGCATGGTTCGTGGAGAGTCGTAAGAGTGTGGACAATCCGTACCGCGATTTCTATATTTGGCGTCCGGGTAAAGAGGACGGAAGCGAGCCGAACAACTGGGGATCGGTATTCAGCGGTTCGGCGTGGAAGTATGATCCGCAGACGGACATGTATTTTCTGCATCTGTTTTCGAAGAAGCAGCCGGATCTCAACTGGGACAATCCGAAGGTGCGCGACGCTGTTTTCGATATGATGAACTGGTGGTGTGAAAAAGGTATTGACGGTTTCCGCATGGATGTAATCAGTTTGATCTCAAAGCCGGAAGGTCTGCCGGACGGACCGGTGGGAGAGAACGGATACGGTGACAGTGGTTGTGCAAACGGCCCTCATGTACATGAATATCTGCAGGAGATGAATCGCAAGGTGCTGTCAAAGTATGACCTGATCACAGTCGGCGAGGCAGCAGGTGTTACGTTAGAGGAAGCAAAAAAATATGCAAATGCAGACGGAAGCGAGTTGAACATGGTATTTCAGTTTGAGCATACCGGTGCCGGAAAGGATGCGAACAACCGTTACGGAAAGTGGGATTCCGAGAAGATGCCGCTTCCGGAGTGGAAAGCAACACTGTCCAAGTGGCAGACAGGACTTGCGGGTAGCGCATGGAACAGCCTGTATCTGTCGAATCACGATCAGCCGCGAAGCGTTTCCCGCTACGGAAACGACAGTGAGCAATACCGCGAAGTATCGGCAAAGATGCTTGCAACCTGCCTTCATATGATGCAGGGAACTCCGTATGTATATCAGGGTGAAGAACTCGGAATGACGAATGTGTACTTCGATAAACTCGAAGATTACCGCGATGTAGAGAGTTTTAACGCATACAAGGAAATGACAGAGACCTGTGGTGTTTCCCATGAGGAGATGATGGGTTATCTCAAGAAGATTGGACGCGACAACGCGCGTACTCCGATGCAGTGGGATGACAGTGAAAATGCAGGATTTACGACGGGAACCCCTTGGATTCGTGTGAACCCGAATTATAAGGAGATCAACGCGAAGCAGCAGGTCGGCAATCCGGATTCCGTATTTTCTTATTACAAGGATCTGATCCGTCTGCGTCACGAGAATGAAATTATCGTTTACGGCGACTATGAACTGCTTGAGCC
>CAVHWG010000120.1:19344-34233 GCA_963639645.1 Firmicutes bacterium TM09-10
CGGCGATGAGAAGCTGATCGTGCTTTGTAACTTTACCGATCACGATGTGACGATTCCAGCGTCCGTAATGGCACAGATTCCGGAGGATGCACAGATTATGATCAGCAACTATGTAGGAAATATGCCGGTAGTGCTTCGCCCGTATGAAGCGACTGTGCGGCGTGTATGACCTGAACGTACAGGAGGATATATTATGACAAAAAAATGGTGGATGGGAAAAGTTGCATACCAGATCTGGCCGAAGAGTTTTGCGGACAGTAACGGCGATGGAATCGGTGATCTTGAGGGAATTATTGGCAAGCTTGATTATCTGAAAGATCTCGGAATCGATATCATCTGGATCTCGCCGGTATATAAGTCTCCGCTTGTGGATCAGGGATATGACATCTCCGATTATTATGATATCAATCCGCTTTTTGGAGATCTGGATACGATGGACCGCCTGCTTGCAGAGGCAAAAAAGCGTGACATGTACATCGTCATGGATCTGGTTGTCAACCATTGCTCCGATGAGCATGAGTGGTTCAAGAAGGCATGTGCCGATCCGGATGGTGAGTACGGAAAGTATTTCTATATTGCAGAGAAGAAAGACGGAAAGCTGCCGTGTAACTGGCGCTCCTACTTTGGAGGAAGCGTCTGGGAGCCGATCCCGGGAACTGATAAGTACTATTTCCATTCGTTCCACAAGAAGCAGCCGGATCTCAACTGGGAGAATCCGAAGGTACGTCAGGAAGTCTACAAGATGATGAACTGGTGGTTTGAGCGTGGTATTGCGGGATTCCGTATTGATGCGATCATCAACATCAAGAAAAAGCTTCCGTTCTGTGACTATGAGCCGGACCGCGATGACGGAATGGTTTCTATCGTGCGTATGTTTGATGACGTGGATGGAATCGGTGAATTTCTGGAGGAAATGAAGCGTGAGACATTCGATAAATATGATGCTTTTACCGTAGGGGAAGTCTTTAACGAAAAAGAATCCGAGCTTCGTGAGTTTATCGGAGAGAACGGACATTTCTCGTCGAAGTTTGATTTTGCACCGGAGATGTGCGGCAAGGGTGGCGCATGGTACGAGCATGAGACCGTGACACCGGAAATGTATAAAGAAGCAATTTTTGACAGTCAGCTTCGTGTGGCAGACATCGGTTTCCTCTCCAACATCATTGAGAACCACGATGAGCCGCGCGGTGTATGTCGATATATTCCGGATGGAGACTTAAATGACACGAGCAAGAAGGCTTTGGCGACGGTATACTTCTTCCTGCGCGGTGTGCCGTTCATCTATCAGGGACAGGAGATCGGAATGGAGAACTGCCCGTTCGAGAGCATCGATCAGCTTGATGATATCAGCTCTAAGGATGAGTATAAGGTGTGCTGCGATGCAGGCTATTCCGAGGAAGAGAGCATGAGACTTCTTCGTATCTACAGCCGTGAGAATGCGCGCACTCCAGTACAGTGGAGCGATGAGGAAAATGCAGGATTCTCCACACATGAGCCTTGGATGATCGTCAATCCGAATTACAAGGAGATCAACCTTGCAAAGCAGAAAGAGGACAGCAATTCGGTTTATGCATTCTACAAGAAGATGATCGCGCTCTACAAAGATCCGGCTTACCATGAGACGTTGTCTTTTGGGCGCTTTGAGCCGTATGCGCGTGAGACGAGGAACCTGATCGCTTACTACCGCAAGGGCGAGGGACAGACGCTGCTCGTTCTCGCAAACTTCCAGAACGAGCCTCAGACGGTTGTGCTTCCGGAAGCAGCCGGTAATGTGATCCTCAACAACTGCGCGAGTGTAGATTTAGATGATGACGGACGTATCACACTTGGCGGATATCAGGCCGTGATGATCGAAGTATAAGGAGTTGTATAAAAAAGGCTGCTGCACGAATGAAGTTCGTGTAACAGCCTTTCTTCTATTTTCCTTATAATCAGGGAACGCCTCTTCCGCATAGGTAACTTTACTTACTTTGTATACGGGAGCGGTTTCGCCGGCCTGCATAAAATAAACAGCATTCGTTGCCCGGCATTTCTTATAGAAATAATTTTGATTACGATAAAATTCCGGTTGACTGTAAGAACAGAACAAGCATCATGATTGGTGCAACGTAGCGGATCATGACGCGGTAAAGCTTTTTGCGGCGGAACTTCTCGCCGTTGCGCTCCATCTCGTCGATGACATAATCCGGTGTCATAACCCAGCCGATCAGGATCGTTGAAAGCAATGCGATAAATGGCATCATAACGCTGTTGCTGATGTAATCCATGATATCAAGCAGCTGTCCGGTCGAACCGTTCGGGAGCTTTACTTCAACATAGAAGATGCTGTAACCTAACGTGATGACAGCGGATGCACCAAGGTAGATCGCAGACAGCATGAGAACCGTCTTCTTGCGGCCTGCGTGGAAGATCTCCATGCAGTTTGCAACAATGGATTCCAGCACGGAAATGCAGGATGACAGTGTTGCGAAGATCGCGGTCACGAAGAAGAGGATTCCTACGAAAATGCCTGCTTTTCCCATGGCTGCAAATACTTTTGGCAGCGAGATAAACATCAGGCTCGGACCGGCACCCATGCCTTCGGTTCCGGAGAATACATATACGGCAGGGATGATCATTGTGCCTGCAAGGAATGCAACACCGGTATCGAAGATCTCGATCTGGTTGACCGCTTTATTTAAGTTGACTTCCGGTTTCACATAGGAGCCGTAAGTGATCATGATTCCCATCGATACGCTGAGTGAGAAGAAAAGCTGACTCATCGCATCCAACAGGATCTGCAGGAAACGCTTGATGGTAAGTCCCTCCACATTCGGGGTGAGGTAATACAGGAATCCCTGCACTCCGGTGTGAACCTGTCCGGAAGCGTCCGTGTGCTGCAATGTCAGGGAGTATCCTGCGATAATGACAACAAGAACGAGCAGGATCGGCATCATCCATTTGGAAACACGTTCGATACCGCCTTCGACACCGTTGTACACGATAAATGCCGTCACTGCCATAAAAATCAAGGCGTAGACAACCGGTGATGTCGGTGAAGTAATAAACGAGGTAAAGTAATCATCGCCGGCAGCGGCTTTTGCCTGTCCGGTTATGTAGGTTACTGCATACTTTGTGATCCAGCCACCGATGACTGCGTAGTAAGTCATAATGAGAACCGGAACGAGGAACGTCAGGATTCCCAAGAACTTCCATTTTGGACGCATCTGTGCGTAAGCACCGATCGCGCTCTGCTTTGTGCGTCGTCCGATCGCGATATCCGACGTAAGCAGGGTAAAGCCGAATGTCAGAACGAGAGCAAAGTAGATGATCAAAAAGAGGCCGCCTCCGTCCTTGGCGGCAAGATATGGGAAACGCCACAGATTTCCCACGCCCACAGCACTACCGGCTGCGGCCAGGACAAACCCCAATTGCCCTGAAAAGTGATTTTGCTTTTTTTCCATAGAATCAAATCTCCTTAATATATAGCATATAAACTACGATACCATATTACAAAATGGAAGTAAATGACCGATTCTGTGACTGTTTTACGATTTTTTTTCATGCTTTAGCGGGGCCTGCGCATTTAACACAACCGAGAAGACGTTCTTGCCGTCCTCGTAGCTGACCGAGATGCGTCCACCGTGATGTGCCACAATGCTGCTGGCAATCGAAAGTCCCAGACCGTAATGTCCGTTGTCTTCGCGCGCTTCGTCCGCGCGGAAAAAGCGTTCAAAGAGGCGGTCGCGCGTTTCTTCCGGGATCGGATCACCGGTATTGGCAACCGTGAGGTGAAATTTCTTTGCCTGCAGGTAGGCACGCACCACGATTTCTCCGCCTTCCGGGGAGTAGCTGATCGCATTGTTCAGTAAGATGGACAGCAGATCCTGAATCTGATCCTCAACACCGTCAATATACATCTCTTCCTGAATATCCGTCGAGATGCGGATCATCTTCTCGTAGGCAACACTTTCCATCGGATAAATGATATCATACAAAGCCTCATCCACCTGAAAACGCTTCATCGGAGCCCGATTCTGCACGGTGTCAAGGCGCACAAGTGTCAGCATCTTGTTTACGAGTGAGATCATACGCTCCGTTTCCTGATTGATGTAGCCGAGATGTTTGTTGCCCGGCTCCACCTCGCGTTGCAGAAGTTCCGTGTTGGCACGGATGACGGCCAGCGGTGTCTTGAGTTCGTGGCTGGCATTGGAGATAAATTTCTTCTCGGAATTGATCATCTCCTCGATCGGGTGGGTCAGCCAGCGGGAGAGGGCCCAGCCGGAGACGGCAAAGAGGAGCATTCCGACGAGCAGCAGACCGATACAGGTATAGAGCGTCGGCAGCGTTGCGCGCAGCGCAGATGAGCCGCTGATCAGAATGAGATAGCGTTTGCCGGAGTTATGCAGGTATTTATATAAGTAGGTGTATTGCAGAAAACGCATGCGTCCGCTCTCATTGGCATCGATGACGCGTTTCCCTTCCTGTAACAGTTCGCTTTCCGATTTGTCGGTGAACGTGTAAAAAAGGATGGAAGGTTCTTCATCCGACTCGGAGGAAAGTGCGTAGACGCAATATTGAATATCCGTCAGATCGGAATTCAGTCCCTTGTATATAATGAAATTTTTCCAGTTCTCATCCTTGATCTCCTCGCGCACCTGATCCTCCACATTCAGCAGATTCGCGCGGTACGCATTGTTCGCGTAGATCGACAGAATACTGATCCATGTGATCGATAAAAGGAGCAGGAACAGAAAAGCAAATTTTTTCTTGAGATTTCTAATCATTGGTTACCTCCAGGATATACCCGACACCGCGGACGGCGCGGATGCGCGTGTTCACCTGCAAATGCTGGAATTTTCGGCGCAGAAATGAGATGTAGACCTCCACATTGTTGTATTCTGCATTAGAATCATATCCCCAGATCTTCGTTGCAATCTGTTCCTTTTCGAGCACCTGATTCTGATTGATCAGAAGAAATTCAAGAAGCTGCATCTCTTTTCCACTGATCTTCATCGTCTTTCCGGTATCCGTGTTGGAAAGCTCGCACGTATTGTTGTCGAAAGCCAGATTACCGGCGCGAAGAAGCTGAATATCCTGATGCACACGGCGGCGGGTGATCGCCTGAATACGCATCAGAAGTTCCTGGATCTCAAACGGCTTTGTCACATAATCATCGGCGCCGACGCTGAATCCCTGGATCTTGTCATCGAGCTCCGTGCGTGCCGAGAGGATCAGCACCGGAATATTGTTGCCCTCCGAGCGGAGCGTGGAGAGCACCTCGTAACCATTCATCTTCGGAAGCATCAGATCCAGAATCACCATATCGTAGATGCCGCTTGCCGCGTCCTCGTATCCCTGTAATCCATCATTTGCAATATCTACCAGATAATTTTCGTTTCGCAGAGCGTCCGCGATCGTATCCGCAAGGCGCGCACTGTCTTCAATCACTAAAATTCGCATTTTATCTTCTCCCTATGTAGGCGTAAATTTCAAAACTTTAAATAAATTCAAGGTTTTTTCAAGGAAACTTCTCTATGATGATAGCATACATGAAAAGAGAAAAACATAGCAAGTAAAACGAAAATCTTTTTGTGGTGAATCATAACCCATAAACCTTGAAAAAGATGGAAAAGGGAAACAATTCCAAAAAGAGAGCGCATATTCGTGCATTGTCCGGTGAGGAACGGGCAGAAGAACATGGAGAACGAATCATACTGCGGATGTGAGACGGAATTCATGCTGTTCTGTACGGCGGATCGTGTGGGGAATGTAATCTCGAAAATGTAGAGCGCTTGCATGGTGGCGCTCTATATTTTTGCCCTTTGACAGGAAAAGCCGTGGCATGGACAGTGGAGGAAATGAATTTGAGAATAAAGAATGCAAAATTGATTGCAACAGGATTGGCAGTGGCAGCGCTGTGTGTGATCGCACCGCATACCGCGAGAGCAGCGGTTCCGGAGGCACAGATGGACGGTGTGATGGGACAGAGCATCAAGGACGAGACGGTTTATAACGACACACTGGATTTTCCGATGTTAGGAAGTCCGATTGCCTTATTTTCCGCAACCGCGACGCAGACGGTAAGTACTTCCTATACAAAAGATTTTCTTGGAAGTTCTTTTGTGGAAGAGGGCGTTTATACATCTGCGACGTACTATCACAGGGCGGATTACGAAGATTACCAGCTGCTGAACGGCATCGATGTTTCCTGGTGGCAGGCGAAGGATAAGAAGACAACACTGCTCGACTGGGAGAAGGCGCACGATGCCGGTATCGATTTTGCGTTTGTGCGTGTGGGATCAAGAGATTCTTCGGACGGAAGTATTTACGAAGATACCGCTGCGGATTCCCACATTCAGGCTGCGTATGAGAATGATATCAACATTGGATTATATGTTTTTTCTCAGGCTTTGACGGAGAAAGAGGCGCAGGAAGAAGCGAAATTTGCACTGGATCAGATCAAGAAATACGACTGGGATGTGACACTTCCGATCGTGATCGATCGTGAGAAGGGAAGCTACAACCGACTGACTGCAGGCAAATTGTCCAAGGCGAAAGAGACGGCCGTGTGTCAGGCTTTTGCCGATACGATCACGAAGGCGGGCTATCAGGCAAGTGTGTATGCGTCTTATTCCTGGATCAAATCGTACATCAACACGGATGATCTGGAGGGATGCGGTATCTGGATCGCGCGTTATAACAACACGACCACGAGCAATTCCAAGAGCGGTACTGCATACGATGATGTACCATATGATTACGATTTCTGGCAGTATTCCTCTACCTCGAAGGTCAGTGGATACAGTGGCAATCTGGATACCAATTTCTGGTACAAGGACACAAGCATTAAGACGACAGGATTGAAAGCGACCGCGGAGAGCGCATCGGGACCGATCACGTTAAGCTGGAGCAAAGCGGCGGATGATGTGACCGGATACCGGGTGTATCGCTACGATGCGGATCAGGACAAGTATGTTTATCTGAAGTCAACAACGAGCCGCAAATATACGGATAAGGATGTCACAAGCGGCAAGACCTATCAGTACAAAGTGCGTTGTTACTGGACAATCGGAGGAACGAATTATTACGGAAGCTATTCTTCCGTTGTATCTGTGACAACACCGCCTGCGAAGGTTTTCAATGTAACAACGGAGGCGCGCAGCAGTACCTATCTTACATTGAACTGGAAAAAAGTGTCCGGTGCCAGCGGTTATCGCATTTACAAATATAACACGAGTAGTAAGGCTTATGAGAAAGTGACAACGATCATCAAGGGAAGCACCGTGTCTTATAAGGTAACCGGACTTGCTGCCGCAACAGAGTATCAGTTTAAAGTCCGTGCATACAAGAAAACAGATACGGAGACTCTGTGGGGCACTTCTTCCGCTGTATACAAGGATTGTACAAAGCCTGCCAAGACGAAGAACCTGAAAGCAAGTACGAAATCTTCGTCGGTCACACTGACATGGGACAAAGTGGCGCGTGCCGGCGGCTATCAGATTTACCGGTACAACAGCGCGACGAAGAAATATGAGAAGATTGCGACGGTCAAGGGTAATAAAACATTTACTTATAAGAGTACCGGTCTGAAAAAGGGATCGAAGATGCAGTATAAAGTTCGTGCATATAAGACCTACAACAGAACAAATTATTATGGAAGTTACTCGGACATTGTAACGATCAAAGTAAAATAGAGGAATTACTCCCGTGAAAAAGAGTATCGTTTTTTACAATACAAACTGAGAATTTGTATCTATAATCAGACACAAGTTAGACAAAGGCGTCAACCACAGAGGTTGGCGCCTTTTTTCTCTTTCGCGAACATGTGAAGGAGGATGACAACTATGGATACAAAAATTGATTTTCTTTATCTGTCCGAGCCGGATATGATCAAGGCCGGAGTCAAGGACATGAGCAAATGTGTCGATTGCATGGAAGATCTGCTTGTCACTTTAAATAAAGGCGATTACATGATGGGCGGAGAGAATCACAACTCGCACGGATGCATGATCATGTTCCCGGATGATCCGAAATTCCCGGGCATGCCGAAGAACGGACCGGATCGCAGATTTATGGCGATGCCGGCATATCTCGGCGGCAAACATCAGCTTGCCGGCATGAAATGGTATGGTTCCAACATCGAAAATAAGGAAAAAGGACTTCCGCGTTCCATCCTCATGATGATGTTGAATGATAAGGATACCGGAATACTGAATGCACGACAGGGATATATTTCTCTTTCATTGCCATATTTTGCGGAATATATAAAAGAATATTGTTAAACCAAAATGCAGAGGTGAATATTCATGTGTTGATATCACCTCTGCATTTTGGTTATGTATTCGGAACAACATCCGTCTTGTCTTTGGCAGGTTTTACAGGCTTGTCCTTCTTTGCAAAAAGCGAGCGCTTTTTTCTGAGATTACCACGGATCGCGGCATCCAGTTTCTTGTAGCGTTCCTCCTGTGCCTCTTCCTGCTCGCGGAACAGATAGTTCATTTCTTTGAGTACGGTCTCGCGGACTTCCTGACCGATGTTTAAACTCAGCTCCTCGTTGTTCTGTGCGATCGCACGACCGACAATATCGCTCATCAACTCGCGAAACTGCGCCATGCGCTCCTCTGCGGAGAGCGGATCGGATGGCGGAACCTGTGAAGCCGCAGCTGCCTGTATATTGGTCGTTGGTTGTGCCAACGGATTCGCCACGCCTGCATCAGGCTTTTCAGCCTCAGCCTTCGGCTGCATCAAATTTGCGTTCATCCCATCCGGCTTGTCCATCGGTCCGTTATGCAAAATGAACCGGATCGCCTTCAACTGATACCCCTGTTCCTTTAATTGCTTTATCTTCTGAAACTCCTGTATGTTTTCTCGTGTATAGTATCGATGTCCCATCTCGTTGCGCGGGATCGTCAGATCGAGTTCTTCTTCCCAGTAACGTAACACATGTGATTCCACGCCTGCCATTGCGGCGGCATCCGAAATCATGTAACGTACTTTCTCCACGAATCGTCCTCCTTTATACTATTCTTCCATGCCCTGCATTTATTATAAAGGGAGGAGTCGGTGGATTCAAACATTTTTCATCGTGTTTTTCTGACATTCCTCGCACTTCTTTAGCATTTGACAATAATACATGATCTATCATATAATGAGAAGAAATATATTGTAATTTTATGAAGCAAAGCAACCTCGCATAAGGGGATGAAAAGTGTGAGAGAATGGATACAATAATTGAAAAAGCCGATCCCGGGCACATAGACGCGGACGTGATGGAACAGGCGGGAAAGCTGATCGCAGAGGGCGAGCTTGTGGCATTCCCGACAGAGACGGTCTATGGACTGGGAGGCGATGCGCTTGATCCCGACGCATCGCGCAAAATTTATGCGGCAAAGGGACGCCCGTCCGATAATCCGTTGATCGTGCATATCGCAGAATTTGAGGATATGAAGCGCGTGGCACGGGAAGTACCGGAGCAGGCAAAGAAACTGGCAGATGCATTCTGGCCGGGACCGCTGACCATGATCGTGTGGAAAAGCGATGCCGTACCGGAGACGACGACGGGAGGCATGCAGACGGTTGCGGTGCGTATGCCGAATCATCCGGTAGCGTTGGAACTGATCCGGCGGAGCGGATGCCTGATCGCTGCACCGAGTGCGAACACATCCGGACGGCCAAGCCCGACAGAAGCGCAGCATGTTGCAGAAGATCTGTCAGGTAAGATCGCGATGATATTGGACGGTGGTCCGGTAGGAATCGGAATCGAATCGACGATCATTGATCTGACCGAAGAGACACCGATGATCCTTCGACCGGGCTATATTACACCGGAGATGTTATCGGAAACCCTTGGAGAAGAAGTTGTGATCGATCCGGGCATTATCGCTGCGGACGATACGAGAAAGCCGAAGGCGCCGGGAATGAAGTACAAGCACTACGCGCCGAAGGCAGAGATGATCATTGTGGATGGAGCACAGGATGCCGTTATCGACAAGATCAATGAGCTGACCGCAGCCAAGCGTGCAGAAGGCAAAAAAGTTGCGGTGATCGCAACAGATGAGACAAAGGAACGCTACGATGCACAGGTGATCCTGAGCATGGGCAGGCGTTCGGACGAGGATGCCATTGCGCAGCATCTGTACAAGATTCTGCGGGAATGTGACGAACTAGATGTTGGGGAAATCTATTCGGAATGTTTCCAGACGCCGCGTATCGGACAGGCAATCATGAACCGCCTTTTGAAAGCAGCGGGACATACGGTGATCCATGTATAAAGAAGAAGGTAGAGAGAGGGCAGATTATGGAATATAGCAAGATAATATTTGTTGCCCAGACAGGCACTTGCCGGGAGGCAATGGCTGCGGGAATTTTCGGCGACTTTGCGTTAAAGCATCCGCTTGAGATCTTAACGCGCGGTCTGGTCGTGCAGTTTCCGGAACCGATGAACCAGAAGGCGGAGGCCGTACTGATCAGCAACGGAATCAACATGGAGGGTTTCGTATCGCAGCAGCTTACCGAGGAGGACCTGACCGAAGACGTGATGGTCGTAACCATGGAGGCGGTGCAGAGAGATCGCATTTTGGAACAATACGAGAATGCAATCCCGGAGAACATCCACGTACTTACCGAGTATGTGGGCGATGAACTGGAAATACTTGATCCGTACGGAGGCACTTTGCCGGCGTATGGATTATGTTATGAAACATTACGCAAATCTATTAAGAAACTTGTTAAAAAATTAAACGAAGACGAAGGAGAATAATTATGGCAAAAGTAGTAGTTATGGATCACCCGCTGATTCAGCACAAGATTGGTATTATGAGAAGAGTGGACACAGGCTCTAAGGAGTTCCGTACATTGGTCAGCGAAGTTGCTATGCTTGAGTGCTACGAGGCAACAAGAGATCTCGAGCTGGCTGACGTTGAGATCGAGACACCGATCTGCAAGACAACCGTAAAAGAATTAAAAGGAAAGAAACTCGCCGTTGTTCCGATCCTGCGTGCAGGTCTTGGAATGGTAGAGGGAATGCTCGAGATGATCCCGGCAGCTAAGGTCGGACACATCGGATTATACCGTGATCCTGAGACCGCTGAACCGGTTGAGTATTACTGCAAGCTCCCGGCTGACTGCGCAAACCGCGAGGTATTCGTTGTTGATCCTATGCTGGCAACCGGCGGATCCGCAGTTGCAGCACTTCAGATGCTGAAGGACAAAGGCGTTAAGAATATCCGTTTTATGTGCATTATCGCAGCTCCGGAAGGTGTTAAGCGCCTGCAGGAGGCACATCCGGATGTAGATCTGTTCATCGGTGCACTCGATGAGAGACTTAACGAGAAGAAGTACATCGTTCCGGGACTCGGAGATGCAGGAGATCGTATTTTCGGTACAAAATAATGCTTCAGGTTTTCGGCAAAAGGGGTGACAGACGATGAGTACGAAGAGACAGGATTATATCAGTTGGGACGAATATTTCATGGGTATTGCAATGCTTTCCGCAATGCGTTCGAAAGATCCGAATACCCAGGTGGGAGCCTGTATCGTAAGCTCCGAGCACAAGATCCTTTCGATGGGTTACAATGGATTTCCGGTCGGATGTTCGGATGACGAATTCCCGTGGGTGCGTGAGGGAGAGGACAACAAATACTTCTACACGACACACAGCGAGTTGAACGCCATCTTAAATTACCGCGGCGGAAGTCTTGAGGGTGCAAGTATTTATGTAACGCTTTTTCCGTGTAACGAATGTGCCAAAGCGATCATTCAGTCGGGAATCCGCGAGGTTGTCTACGACAGCGACAAGTATGCGGACACACCGTCCGTGATGGCATCGAAGAAAATGATGCGGGCAGCAGGACTGACCGTGCGCCGCTACGAACACACGAATCGTGATGTGCAGCTTGAATTATAATTAAAGATTTGAATACGTGATGTATAAAATAATACCACACGATAGATAATAAAAAGGGTCTGTCGTGTGGTATTTTTTCCTAAAAGTGACAAATAAGTTGATGAATTTGTGTAATTTTATGGACAAACCCACCAAAAATGATATAATGGGCGTAGGAAACGAGCAGTGCCAAACGTGAAAGAACCAGACCGATCGTGCTCGCACGAAGAGGACTGGATCTGTCACGTTTGATAGGGCGACTGCCCGTTCAGCGAGAAAACCCAAAGGGTTTTCGAGATGAGTGCGTTGCGAAAACAGACAGGGTTAGAACGATGAGTGCTCTGCGAAAATGCAGAAGGAAAAAGATGAAAAAAGATAACAGACAGGTCATGAACGCGCTGGTGCTGGTGTTTCAGTTCGGAATCAATATGATCGTTCCCATCTTTTTATGCTGTATGGTGGGAATCTGGATCGGGAATAAGACCGGGATTTCGTGGATGATGATACCGTTCTTCTTTATTGGTGCGTTGGCCGGGTTTAACAATATTTACAAGATGGCAAGAAAGCTGATCGACAAAGACAGCAGGGATGATAAACATGTTAAGAAGGATCAATGAGGCTTTGCCGGGACTCGTGGTGACGATCCTGTTGTATGGACTCGTCATTGAACTGGCGGGGGTGTGGTTTGTCGGGGACAAGATTGGATATTCGATCGGATTATGGTACGGTATTGCGATTGCTGTGGGGTTAGCTATTAATCTGGCAATGGTGATCTTCGATGCAGTGGCAATGGGCGATACGGAACATGCCAATCGCAGAATTATTGCAAAATCCATATTGCGTTATGCGGTTGTGGTAATTCTGTTTTTTATATTGGGCTATTTTAATTTCGGAAATCTGTTTATGGCTTTTGTCGGAGTCCTGGGACTTAAGGTGAGTGCATACCTTCAGGGACTGATCCAAAAAGTGCGGCATAAGCAGAGCGGAAGAAGTGATGCATCTTCGACCGAAATCTTAAGTGACTATGAGGGCACGAAGTAGTTACGAATAGTAAATTAAATAAGGAGGTGACTATGTGAATCAAGGAATTTTATTGTCAGCCGACATTGATTTTATGATCCATGGAATCTTTCAGGTGGAGGTATTCGGACAGAAAGTCTGGATCACAACCAGCCATGCATGTATTCTGATCGTTATGGCACTTATGCTGATCTTCGCGATCGTTGCGAACCGTAAGATGAAGCATGCAACGGATAAACCGGACGGATTTCAGAATGTCATAGAGCTGATCGTGGAAATGCTGGACGGCATGGTGGAAAGCACCATGGGCAAGTGGGCACCGAAGTTCGTGAATTATATCAGTACGATCTTTGTATTCATACTGATGAGTAATATTTCCGGACTGGTGGGACTTCGTCCTCCAACAGCCGACTACGGGACAACGTTTGCGCTAGCGCTGATCACATTCTTTATGATTCGGGTCTGCAAAGTTAAGCATCAAAGCGCAAAACAAATTTGGGAAGGTGTATGTTCGCCTTTACCACCGTGGCTTCCGATCTGGGCGCCAATCAACGTTATCAGCGAGATCGCAATTCCGATTTCCCTGTCGCTTCGTTTGTTCGCAAACGTGCTCTCAGGAACGGTAATTATGGCGCTGGTATATGGTCTTCTCGGATGGATCGCTGTCGTATGGCCGGCAGCGCTGCATGTGTACTTTGACTTGTTCTCCGGAGCAATTCAGACGTATGTATTCTGTATGTTGACTATGACTTATGTATCACAGGCATGTGATGGATGACATGCATCTTCGATGCATGTCCTGCGCAAATTGCATCCGCGAAGCGGATTTATCATGCAATTTGCTCCTTAAAAGGTGCATCTATGATGCAAAACGAAAAAGATCTTAAATGTTAAGGAGGATTTACATTATGAATATTTCAGGACAGGATTTAATCAGAGCATGTTCTGCAATCGGTGCAGGTTTGGCAGTTATCGCCGGTATCGGACCTGGTATTGGACAGGGTATTGCAGCCGGACACGGTGCAGCAGCAGTAGGACGTAACCCTGGGGCAAGAGGACAGATCATGTCAACCATGCTTCTTGGACAGGCTGTTGCCGAGACAACCGGTCTGTACGGTCTCGTTATAGCACTGCTTTTACTTTTCGTTCATCCGCTTGGCTAAGAGGTCAGGAGAATCCCAAGGAAAGGAGAGTAAAAGAGATTGTTAGCTGAACAGATATTTTTATTCAATCTTGACGCACAGTTGCTCTTCGATACAGCTTTACTGGCAATCGCCGTATTTTTCCTTGTGCTTGCCATGTCATATCTGCTTTTTAACCCGGCACGTAAGATGCTGAAGGACAGACAGGAGCGGATCGCAAACGACATTGACAGCGCGAAGGAAGACAAAGAGAGTGCCGCAGCATTAAAGGCTGAATATGAGGCAAAACTCAAAGAAGTTGACAAGGAGGCAGAGGGAATTCTTGCCGAAGCAAGACAGAAGGCAATGAAGAACCAGGCCAAGATTATTGACGAAGCAAAAGAAGAGGCCTCGCGCATCGTGAAGAGAGCGCAGGAGGAAGCTGAGCTTGAGAAAAAGCATGCTATGGATGACATGAAGCAGGAGATGATCTCTGTTGCCGCTATGATGGCACAGAAGGTAGTTGCCGCTTCCATCGATACGAACATCCAGAGCACACTGGTAGATGAGACATTGAAAGAGATGGGTGAATCGACATGGCTAAGCTAGTATCCAAGACATACGGGGATGCATTATTTGAGCTGGCTTTGGAGGAGAATCATCTGGACGATATGCTGGATGATGTCACAGCGACCGCACAGGCGCTGAATGAGAACCCGGATCTGTCCAGACTCATGAACCATCCCAAGATTGACAAAGAAGAAAAAGTCAAACTTATGGAAGACATATTTAAGGGTCAGGTATCCGATGAACTGGTTGGACTGATGCGCATGATCGTGGAGAAGGATCATTACAAGGAAATGATGAACGTATTCACGTATT
>CAVHWG010000121.1:0-4093 GCA_963639645.1 Firmicutes bacterium TM09-10
GATTACAGCGGTCATCTGAGCCTGGAGTTTGTAGATTTTACATTGTGTGAGGACGATGTAAAGTACACAATTCCGGAGTGTAAGGAAAGAGATGCAACATACGCGGCTCCTTTGAAAGTCAAGGTTAGACTTCATAACAAAGAGACAGATGAGATTAATGAACATGAAATTTTCATGGGTGATCTTCCTCTGATGACAGAGACCGGTACATTCGTAATCAATGGTGCAGAGCGAGTTATCGTCAGCCAGTTGGTTCGTTCACCGGGTATCTATTATGGCATTGCTCATGATAAAGTGGGTAAGACTTTGTATTCTTGTACCGTTATCCCGAACCGTGGTGCATGGTTAGAGTATGAGACGGACTCCAATGACGTATTCAGTGTAAGAGTAGATAGAACCCGTAAGGTACCGATCACAGTGCTTCTTCGTGCACTTGGAGTAGGTACCAACCAGCAGATTATCGATATGTTTGGTGAGGAGCCGAAGATTCTTGCTTCTCTGCAGAAGGACCCTGCTATCACCGAGCGTGAGCCACAGGGAAGCTTTGAGGCAGGTCTGCTTGAGTTATATAAGAAGATTCGTCCGGGCGAGCCACTTTCCGTTGAGAGTGCAGAGAGCCTGATTACCGCAATGTTCTTCGATCCTAGAAGATATGACCTTGCGAAGGTAGGACGTTATAAGTTCAATAAGAAACTTGCTCTTAAGAACCGTATCAAGGGACAGGTTCTTGCGGAGGATGTACTTGATCCGTCTACCGGTGAGGTGATCGCTGAGACAGGAACAACCGTCACAAGAGAACTCGCTGATCAGATCCAGAACGCTGCAGTGCCTGCAGTATGGGTACAGACAGAGACTCGTAACGTAAAGGTTCTCTCTTCTATGATGGTTGATATCACAAGCTGGATTCCTGAGATTGAAGATCCGAAGGAACTTGGTATTACCGAGCTTGTATACTATCCGACATTGAAGCAGATCATGGAGGAGAACGAGACCCTTGAGGAGCGCATCGAGGCGATCAAGAGAGATATCGCTGACCTGATTCCGAAGCATATTACCAAGGAAGATATCTTTGCTTCCATCAACTACAATATGCATCTGGAGTGGGGCGTTGGTACCGATGATGATATCGACCACCTGGGCAATCGTCGTATCCGTGCCGTTGGTGAGTTATTACAGAACCAGTACCGTATTGGACTTTCCCGTTTGGAGAGAGTGGTACGTGAGCGTATGACAACACAGGACCTGGAGGGAATTTCTCCACAGAGCCTGATCAATATTAAGCCTGTTACAGCTGCCGTCAAGGAGTTCTTCGGATCATCCCAGCTGTCACAGTTCATGGATCAGAACAACCCGCTCGGTGAGCTGACCCATAAGAGACGTCTTTCTGCATTGGGACCTGGTGGTCTGTCAAGAGACCGTGCCGGATTCGAGGTACGAGACGTACACTATAGCCATTACGGACGTATGTGCCCTATTGAGACACCTGAAGGACCGAATATCGGTCTGATCAACTCTCTGGCATGTTACGCCAGAATCAACGAGTATGGTTTCATTGAGGCACCATACCGTAAGATTGATAAAACAGATCCTAAGAATCCGCGTGTCACAGACGAAGTTGTCTACATGACCGCAGACGAAGAGGATAACTACCATGTAGCACAGGCTAACGAGAAGCTGGATGAGGAAGGACATTTCGTTCGTAATTCCGTATCCGGTCGTTACCTCGATGAGACACAGGAGTACGATAAGACAGCCTTTGATTACATGGATGTCTCTCCTAAGATGGTGTTCTCGGTCGCTACAGCACTCATTCCGTTCCTGCAGAACGATGATGCAAACCGTGCGCTGATGGGATCCAACATGCAGCGTCAGGCAGTGCCGCTCCTTACAACCGAGGCTCCTGTAGTAGGAACCGGTATGGAGACCAAAGCCGCTGTCGATTCCGGTGTCTGCGTTGTTGCTAAGGCTGCCGGTGTGGTTGAGAGTTCAGAGTCCAACCGAATCGTGATCCGCGAGGAGGATGGCAACCGCAGAGAGTACATCTTGACGAAGTTCTCTCGTAGTAACCAGTCCAACTGTTATAACCAGAGACCGATCGTGTTCAAGGGACAGAAGGTTGTTGAGGGCGAAGTTATCGCTGATGGTCCTTCTACTTCCAACGGAGAGCTTGCATTAGGTAAGAACCCTCTGATTGGATTCATGACATGGGAAGGTTACAACTACGAGGATGCCGTACTTCTCAGCGAGCGTTTAGTAGAGTACGATGTATATACATCTGTTCATATTGAGGAATACGAAGTAGAATCCCGTGATACCAAGCTCGGACCGGAAGAGATCACAAGAGATGTTCCGGGTGTCGGTGATGACGCACTCAAGGATCTTGATGAGCGCGGAATCATCCGTGTCGGTGCTGAGGTTCGTGCCGGGGATATCCTTGTCGGCAAGGTTACTCCTAAGGGAGAGACAGAGCTGACAGCAGAGGAGAGACTCCTTCGCGCCATCTTCGGTGAGAAGGCACGTGAGGTTCGTGATACTTCTCTTAAGGTTCCACACGGTGCTTACGGTATCGTTGTGGATGCCAAGGTATTCACAAGAGAAGCCGGAGATGAGCTTTCTCCTGGAGTAAACGAATCCGTTCGTATTTATATTGCCCAGAAGCGTAAGATTTCAGTCGGAGATAAGATGGCCGGTCGTCACGGTAACAAGGGTGTCGTTTCCCGCGTTTTACCAGTTGAGGATATGCCTTATCTTCCAAACGGTCGTCCGCTTGACATCGTATTGAATCCACTTGGTGTGCCTTCCCGAATGAACATCGGACAGGTGCTTGAGATTCACCTTAGTCTTGCAGCAAAGGCACTGGGATTTAACATTGAAACACCTGTATTCGATGGCGCTCGAGAGATTGATATCCAGGATACTCTTGAACTTGCCAACGATTATGTAAATATGCCGTTCGACGCTGAGGAGGCAGGCGACGGAGAAGAGAACTTCTACGATAAGTACAAGGATACTCTTCGCGAGGATGTAATGGATTATCTGTCTGAGAATCGTGCCCACAGATCCGTATGGAAGGGGGTTCCGATCGCTCGTGACGGTAAGGTTCAGTTACGCGACGGTAGAAGCGGTGAGCCATTCGATGGAAGAGTTACCATCGGACATATGCACTACCTGAAGCTGCATCACCTTGTTGACGATAAGATCCATGCACGTTCAACCGGTCCATACTCATTAGTAACCCAGCAGCCTCTGGGTGGTAAGGCTCAGTTCGGTGGACAGCGTTTCGGAGAGATGGAGGTTTGGGCACTGGAAGCATACGGTGCTGCATATACTCTTCAGGAGATCCTGACCGTTAAGTCCGATGACGTGGTTGGCCGTGTTAAGACATACGAGGCAATCATCAAGGGTGACAACATCCCTGAGCCTGGTATTCCTGAGTCCTTCAAGGTACTCCTTAAGGAGCTTCAGTCACTTGGTTTGGATGTCAAGGTTCTTGACGAGGATCGCAACGAGGTTGAACTGATCGAGACAAGTGAGTATGGTAATACCGATATTAACGCAATCATCGGCAACGATAAGTATGATGCGTTTGAAGATAACGAGTCATTCGAGAAGCACGGATTCACAAAGCAGGAGTTTGATGCTGAGAACGAAGAACTTGTAAACGTTGAGAAAGAGGAAGAATTTGACGATTCCGACGAATTTTTCGATGACGCAGACGAAGTTCTTGATGAAGAATAATTGGGAAGGAGAGTCATACAATGCCAGAAACAAATAAAATGGACACAAATCAGGCTATGCAGTTCGATGCCATCCAGATTGGATTGGCATCGCCTGAGAAGATCCGTGAGTGGTCACATGGCGAGGTTAAGAAGCCAGAGACAATCAACTACAGAACATTAAAGCCGGAAAAAGACGGTTTGTTCTGTGAGAAGATCTTCGGGCCGCAGAAAGACTGGGAGTGTCATTGTGGTAAATACAAGAAAATCCGTTATAAGGGTGTTGTCTGCGACCGTTGTGGCGTAGAGATCACCAAGTCCAGCGTTCGTAGAGAGCGTATGGGACATATCGAGCTGGCAGCTCCTGTTTCCCATAT
>CAVHWG010000122.1:0-2478 GCA_963639645.1 Firmicutes bacterium TM09-10
CAGTGATAAAACTTTTACAAGTATAAAAGATTGTTATAATCTTAACATTTTCTTAAAATCACTGAAAAACAACCTCTTCCGACCGCATTTCCAGCTTAATCACTATGTACGGATAGCTCGGTGCCGTATTTACCTTCTCCCCATTCTGTGGTCCGGTCAATGTCGTTTTCACACAGATTGTGTTGCTCGTGCGGTAACACTGATCAATCGAAATACAGTATCCTCCCGTCTCCTGTTCCCCGTATCCCCTTGCGATATACAGATATTCCTTATCCGAATACGTCAGGGAAAATTCTTCCTCCTGGCGCGCGATGATCTGTTGCTGCAGCTCCTCCGGCAGATCCGCCGGATCCATCACGGTAAATTCCAGATCTTCCATCTTCTCCTGTCCCTGCTGCACGATACAGCCACTGAGCAGGCCGCTCAGCACCAGAACCAAAGCCATGCATTTTCTTAATTTGCGCATACAAGCCTCGCCATATTATCTTATGGTATTCTATGCGCCGGAATTGATTTCATGCGTATTATTGTTTATAATGAAACCATATTTTATGACAAAGAGAGGTAGCAAATGAGAACCATTCTATGTGTTTTATACGTTTTTCTATATCTGTTGCTTGGGCTTCCGGTGCTTGGTATCGAGTGGCTGATCGCGAAGCGCCACAAGGAAGCTGCGGATATCAGCCAACTCCGCATCGTTCAGTGGGGCTTCCGCTGTGTGACATTTCTCGCGGGAATCAAACTCACCGTAATCGGCGAAGAAAATGTTCCAAAGGATCAGGCGGTCCTCTATATCGGCAACCATCGGAGCTTCTTCGACATCGTGATCACCTATGCGCGCTGCCCGGGGCTGACCGGTTACATCGCCAAGGACGGTGTCAACAAAGTCCCGATCCTCGGCATCTGGATGCGCCGCCTGTACTGTCTGTTTCTTGACCGCCACGATTTAAAGCAGGGACTCAAAGTGATCCTGACTGCGATCGATTATGTCAAATCCGGTATCTCGATCTGTATCTTCCCGGAAGGCACCCGCAACAAGGATAATGAGCATCCGAACAGTCTTCTTCCTTTCAAGGAAGGTTCTTTCAAGATTGCACAGAAGACCGGCTGTCCGATCATCCCGATGGCTTTGACCGGTACCGCCGATGTACTGGAAAATCATTTTCCATGGGTACGCTCCACGAAAGTGACACTGACCTACGGCAAGCCAATCATTGTTTCCGAACTTTCCAAGGAAGACCAGAAGCATCTCGGTGCTTATTGCCAGAATGTAATCCAGCAGATGCTCGATCATTGAGATAGAGCCGTTTTATATAAACACATAAAGAAAGCCCGAACCGGCAATGCCGATTCGGGCTTTTCAAATCCATTATTATATTGCAGTTCTTCTATATCTGGAACGTTGACAGTGCATCCAGCAGACTCTCTGCTTTCGCTGTCAGGCTCTGTGATGCGGCGTCCAGATTCTTGACGGCATCAAGCTGCGTTCCGGCTGCATTGTGAACCGATGAAGAACATGCAGCAGTCTGTGTCGAAGCATCGGAGATACTCTCGATTGCGCTCAGTGTCTCGTTTCTTGCTCCGTTCATCTCCTGCACATTGTTGGTGATCGTCTGCAAAGCCTGAATGAACTGCGCGACAAGTTCATCAATCTGTCGGAAGGATGCGGTCGTCTCTTCAACTGCGCCGTTCTGCGAACTTACAACCGCTTCCGCCTGTCTTGCGATCGTTACAACTTCGCCCATTTTAGAAAGGATTTCTTTGACAATGGAAGAAATCTGTCCTGCTGATGCAAGACACTGGTCTGCCAGCTTACGAATCTCCTCTGCAACAACGGAGAATCCTCTTCCAGCGTCTCCGGCACGTGCAGCCTCGATGGAAGCATTCAGTGACAACAGGTTCGTCTGCTCGGCGATATCATTGATTGCAGATACAATATGGCTGATTGCTTTGGACTTTTCCTGTAATTCCTCAATGGAAACAATAACATTTCTTGTAATCTCTGCGGTCGACTCGGAGCTCTCTGTCAAACTCTGCACCGAAGCGATACCGACGTTGATGGTCTCTCCCGCAGCGTTCGTCAGCTTACCGATCTCATCGGCATTCGAACTAACGTTGTTGATCTTGCCGGATAAGGAATCCATCTGACTTAAGCAGTTGTCCGATCCGGAATCCAGCTTGTTGACACCGCTTTCGATCTCAAGCATCGCATTCTGGATATCCTGCGAAGTTGCCATAAAGGTTCCGGATGTCTGTGCCACATGCACGGCAGCCGCTCCGACTTCCTCGCTGACTTCGTTGACATCCTTGATCAGCGACTTGACATGATCCACCATGTCGTTGATACCTTCGCAGAGAAGCTTGAATTCATCTTTACTCTTTGCCTGTAAATGTACGGTAAGATCACCTTTGGATACCATGCGCAGCTGGCGAAGGATATACTGGATCGTTCCTGACATACTGCGGGAGATCACGGTT
>CAVHWG010000123.1:0-43967 GCA_963639645.1 Firmicutes bacterium TM09-10
CATCCGTATCTACGGCCGTATCTCCCGCAGATGCGTCATCATCATCTGTATCCTGTGACTTCTCCCCGGCTGTCTGCGCCGATTCGTCCACCGTCTGCCTGACAGTACCTCTGCTTGTCCCTCCAACAAAAAGCAGAACTGCAAGCAGCGCGACAACCAGAAGTACGCTTATCCATTTCTTCATTGTTTTCTCCTACATGTGCGTATGTGTAAACAAATGATCCTGGCAATATTCCTTGTTGCCCGTGCACTTGCTGCAATAACGGAACTGCAGCTCCGGGTTGGTGATCTCCGTTCTTCCGCAGATTGCACATTTATGCTGCGAAATTCCTGATCCCGGACGCGGCTGCGAGAACTGCGCACGGAACTCTTTCTGACGCTTCTTCTGTCTGCGCGAAATATGCGTCTTCGATGCCCAGAAGAACAGGAACATATTGGCAATTGCCAACAGGATCTCCGCAGAGCCCATCAGTCCGAGGATCCAGCCGATCGCAGAATGGTAATATGTCAGCATCGTCTTAAACGTGTTAAATACAATATAAGCAAGATAAAGGAGCTCGAATACCAGCATCCATTTCATCTTGATCGGAAGCACGAAATACAGACGCACCTCGCCCTCCGGCATACAGATCGCCAACGCAAGCAGCATCGACATCAAAATATAATAAGTCGATAAGTAAATGGATGCACCTGAACCAAGCGCAAGCTTCGTGATCACATAGATGATGATTCCGCCGATGTCACTTAAGATCACACCGCCCCACAGAAATACGTTCATGCGGAATGTTCCGAGCATCGACTCCAGCGAACTTCCCCACATCAGTACGCAAAGCAGAAACAGTAACCCGAAGAAATCCAGCGAAGTCGTCGGCATAAAGATCCAGCTGAACAGTCTCCAGATCTGTCCATGTAAGATTGCCGACACATCAAAATCGATCCATTCGGTAAAAGTCGATGAGACCATCGACATCACATAACCGAGCACGATCGCACCCACAAAAAAGCGGCTCAGATTCGGGACCGCATAGCGTCCCATCTTGCGTTCCAGTTTATCCATCCAGTTCATATTACATATCTCCTAAGTCGTATCAGATTTTAACGCTTTCATTATACTTTTTTGTCTGCTTCATTGTCAACGCGCGCATCCAATGTTCATAATTTTTTTATAGAAGGCGCATTTTACCCAATATTTGGACAGTCTTCTTTTCAAATATTTTAGAAAAAGTTCATTGTTTTTTGCATCCCCTTGTCGTATAATGTTGATTGTTTACGAAAAGATTGTTTTTCTACTTATTTATATATAGAAGCAAAGCGGAGGTTACTTATCATGGAAAACAAAGCATTACACAAGCTCGGAATTGACATCGGTTCTACAACGGTCAAGATTGCGGTTCTCGATGCGCAGGATACACTCCTGTTTTCCGATTATGAAAGACATTATGCCAACATTCAGGAAACGCTGGCGTCTTTGATCAAGAAAGCTTATGACCAGCTTGGGGAATTATCCGTATCTCCAATGATCACCGGTTCGGGCGGACTGACACTCGCCAAGCATCTCGGTGTACCATTTGTACAGGAGGTAATCTCGGTATCCACTGCTTTGGAACACTATGCACCACAGACCGACGTTGCGATCGAGCTCGGCGGCGAGGATGCCAAGATCATCTACTTTGAGGGCGGTAACGTGGAGCAGCGTATGAACGGAATCTGTGCCGGCGGTACCGGTTCCTTCATCGACCAGATGGCTTCCCTCATCCAGACGGACGCTTCCGGTCTGAACGAATTTGCGAAGAATTACAAGGCGATCTACCCGATCGCGGCACGATGCGGTGTATTCGCCAAGACGGATATCCAGCCTCTGATCAACGAGGGCGCGACCCGTGAGGATCTGTCCGCTTCAATCTTTCAGGCGGTTGTCAACCAGACGATCAGCGGTCTTGCCTGCGGTAAACCGATCCGCGGTCACGTTGCATTCCTCGGTGGCCCGCTCCATTTCTTATCGGAGCTTAAGGCAGCTTTCATCCGCACACTGAATCTGGATGACGAGCATGCGATCACCCCGGAGAATTCGCACCTGTTTGCAGCGATCGGTTCTGCCCTTAATTATAAGGAAGAGAATCAGACAACACTTTCATCTCTTATGACACGCCTCTCTTCCGGCATCAAGATGGAATTTGAAGTTGCCCGTATGGAGCCGCTTTTTGCCGATCAGGCAGACTACGACGAGTTCACCAAACGTCACGGTAACAACCATGTACATACCGCAGATCTTGCCTCCTACGAAGGCAACTGCTACCTCGGAATCGACGCCGGTTCCACCACGACCAAGATTGCTTTGGTCAGCGAGGATGGCGATCTGCTCTACTCGTTTTACAGCAACAACAACGGAAGCCCTCTGGCTACCGCGATCGGTTCCATTCAGGAGATCTACTCTCTCCTTCCTGAAAAGGCACACATCGTGCATTCCTGCTCGACCGGATACGGCGAAGCGCTCCTTAAGGCTGCGCTGATGCTCGATGACGGCGAGGTTGAGACCGTTGCGCACTACTATGCAGCTGCGTTCTTCGATCCGAAGGTTGACTGTATCTTAGACATCGGTGGTCAGGATATGAAGTGCATCAAGATCAAGAACCAGACCGTTGACTCTGTACAGCTGAACGAGGCATGTTCTTCCGGATGTGGTTCTTTCATCGAGACATTCGCAAAATCGTTGAACTTTACCGTACAGGATTTTGCAAAGGAAGCTCTTTTTGCAAAGAATCCGATCGACCTCGGTACCCGCTGTACCGTATTTATGAATTCCAAGGTAAAGCAGGCGCAGAAGGAAGGCGCATCCGTTGCCGACATCTCTGCCGGACTTGCTTATTCCGTTATCAAAAACGCGTTATTTAAGGTTATCAAGCTGTCCGACGCCAAGGATCTCGGCGAGAACATCGTTGTACAGGGTGGAACCTTCTACAACGACGCCGTACTTCGAAGCTTCGAAAAGATTGCCGGTGTACACGCTACCCGTCCGGACATCGCCGGAATCATGGGTGCATTCGGTGCCGCTCTGATCGCGCGTGAGCGCCACGAGGCCGATTACAAGACCTCGATGCTTACGATTGAGCAGATCAACGAGCTGTCCTACACGACCAAACTTGCCCGCTGTCAGGGATGTACGAACCACTGTCTGTTGACGATCAACAAGTTCTCCGACAACCGTCAGTACATTACCGGTAACCGCTGTGAGCGCGGACTCGGCAAGGAAAAGAACAAAGCAAACATTCCGAATCTCTTTGAGTACAAGAACAAGCGCCTTTTCGACTATGAGCCGCTTGCTGCCAATGAGGCTCCTCGCGGAACCGTCGGTATCCCGCGCGTTTTAAATATGTATGAGAATTATCCGTTCTGGGCGACCTTCTTTAAGAAGCTCGGTTTCTCTGTTGTGCTCTCACCGCAGTCCACACGTAAGATCTATGAGCTGGGTATCGACTCCATCCCGAGTGAGTCCGAGTGTTACCCGGCAAAGCTTACGCACGGACATATTGCATGGCTGATCCACCAGAACGTTGATTTTATCTTCTATCCGGCGATCCCTTACGAGCGTAACGAGTTCCCGGATGCGAACAACCACTACAACTGCCCGATCGTTACTTCTTATTCGGAGAATATCAAAAATAATGTCGATGAGATCACGAGCGGCCAGGTACGGTTCTTAAATCCGTTTATGGCTTTTACAAACGAGGAAGTACTCTCCCAGCAGCTTGTTGCCTGCTTCAAGGAAGAGTTTCACATTCCGGAATCCGAGGTGCGTGACGCCGTATCGGAAGCATGGAAGGAACTGGAAGTAACCCGCCTTGAGATGCAGCAGAAAGGCGAGGAAGTCTTAAAATACATGGAGGAACATCATTGCCGCGGTATCGTGCTCGCCGGTCGTCCGTACCATGTGGACCCGGAGATCAACCACGGTATTCCGGAGCTGATCAACTCCTACGGAATCTGTGTTCTGACCGAGGATTCCATCTCGCACCTTGGCAATCTGGAGCGTCCTCTTATCGTTATGGATCAGTGGATGTACCACAGCCGTCTGTACTCGGCAGCAAACTATGTCAAGACCAGAGACGATCTCGATCTGATCCAGCTGAACTCTTTCGGCTGCGGACTTGACGCCGTAACAACAGACTGTGTGAACGACATCTTAACCGGTTCCGGCAAGATCTACACCTGCCTGAAGATCGATGAGGTCAACAACCTCGGTGCCGCCCGCATCCGTATCCGCTCGCTCCTGTCCGCGATCCGCGTCAAGGAGAAAAAGCAGGAAAAACGTACGATCAAGCCAGCCAATTACGAGCGTGTCATCTTCACGGAGGAGATGCGCAAAAATTACACGATCATCTGCCCGCAGATGTCTCCGATCCACTTTGAATTGCTGCTTCCGGCATTCCGTGCCGCAGGCTACAATCTCGTGATTCCGGACATTCCTGCAAGAGAATGCGTTGACGTGGGACTGAAATATGTAAACAACGATGCCTGCTATCCGTCTCTGATCGTCATTGGACAGATCATGAGCGCTGTGTTATCAGGCAACTACGATATGAACAAGACCGCCATCTTAATTTCCCAGACCGGTGGCGGATGCCGTGCAACCAATTACATCGGATTTATCCGCCGTGCGCTTATTAAGGCAGGATACCCTGATGTTCCGGTTATTTCCATCAACATGGTCGGCCTTGAGAAGAACCCTGGATTTAAGATGACACCAAGCCTGATCCAGCATGGTCTGTATGCGCTTGAGTTCGGTGATATCTTTATGCGCTGTCTGTACCGCGTTCGTCCTTACGAGGCAGTACCGGGCTCCGCAAATGCATTGCATGAGAAGTGGAAGAAACGCGTTATGGAATTCGTCGGAAACACGAAGATCCTTTCACACCGCAAGTATAAGCAGATGTGTCGTCAGATCATCCGTGATTTCGATAATCTGCCAATGACCGATGAGAAGAAGCCGCGTGTCGGCGTGGTCGGAGAGATCCTTGTAAAATTCCTTCCAGCTGCCAACAACTACATTGTTGACCTGCTCGAGTCCGAGGGTGCAGAGGCTGTCGTTCCGGATCTGACCGACTTCCTTCTGTACTGCTGTTACAACCAGAATTTCAAGGCAGATTACCTCGGTGCGACCAAGAAGTCACAGCGCATCAACAATATGCTGATCCGCTTCTTCGAGTGGCTGCGCAAGGATGCCCGCGATGAACTTGCAAAGAGTAAGCATTTCGAGCCGACCGCATACATCAATGATCTCGCAAAACAGGCAGAACACATCGTATCCATCGGTAACCAGACCGGTGAGGGATGGTTCTTAACCGGCGAGATGCTTGAGCTGATCAATCAGGGAGCAAGCAACATCGTCTGCGCTCAGCCATTTGCCTGCCTGCCGAACCACATTGTCGGCAAAGGCGTGATCAAGGAGATTCGTCACGAATATCCGGGCGCAAACATCGTAGCGATCGATTACGATCCGGGTGCTTCCGAAGTAAACCAGTTGAACCGTATCAAGCTGATGCTTTCGACTGCACAGAAGAATTTGAAAAAACAACAAGGTTAGGGTTTGTTGTGATCAGACAGACTTTCTTATAGTAAAAATCACGCGCAGCGTTTGTTTACACGAATTATTCGTAAACATTCACTGCGCGTATTGTTTTTTCTGTTCAATTTACAAGACCATCTATAAAATAATGTGAACTAAAAATTCCACATATTGTCTTTCCGCTTTGCCCGACCACCATAACAAAAAGACTATAGTCTCACTATTATGTTCAAAAACAGCAAAATCTATAGTCTTCATCCATGCCGAGACAAGCTTCCTATTAACTTACGTCCAATCACTTTCAGCTTCAACCAACTTCTTCGCCAGCGTATCTTTAAGAGCAGTAAAAGCTGGAATAAAACTGTCACGTATCAGCACTATCATTTCATCCACTTCATCTTCATTATATATATGAACGGAAGTATTTCTCTTCTTTAACATGAGCAACCATATTTCAGAATCATTGATAAATCCGAATCTATAAGCAAGCTGCAAAATTTCGCGCGGAGATCCGGTAGCTACTTCTGCCACACTATGCATTCTCATAATTTCCTGCAATGCTTTCCACGCAAGTTCAAAAGTAAGATTAAATTGTCCGATAATTCCTGTGCGATATATATCATTTGTTTCAGCCATCTTAAAATCAGCATTTGCCAATATCGCCAGACAATTTGTAAAGTTATCAAGCTTTCTCATAAATCACAACTCCATCCTTTTCTATTTCTTCTTTTAATTCATCTGAAATTGGTGCATCAGCCTGTACAATATCAAACATCAGGAGAGAATACGTTTTTTCCTTAACATCCCAATAAAAGTCATCAAAATTTCCACCATATACAGCGATATCGATATCGCTTCTTTCTGTATTCGTGCCTCGTGCACGGGAACCAAACAGTACGATTTTTGTAATAGAATTTTGTTGAGCAAAAGAACAAAGTTCTCTCACGATTCGATCCGGTAAATCATATTTCATATTCAGTACTGCCTCCTTGTTTATAGAATAAGTACCAATATTTATTTTAGCATAGCATAGTTTTACTTGATTAACAACTCATTAAAATGACACCGTTGTATCACGCTTCACTTTCTCTGAATCCTTTGTTATTATTGCAATCGCCTTACTGATCATCCCGGTTCCACAGGCACACTCCAAAACTCTGTCATCTTTGTCCATCAATTGTGCGACACGTCTTACAAGTTCCCGATTTACTTTTTCATTATAAATATTTTCAAAATTATCAAGCATCGGATAGAGAGGCATCTGATATGCAATATTTACCTCTCCCGTGTCTCTTGCCGTCATATAGCCACCACCGTGTATCCACAGGATTCCCGGTGCATTCTTTCTCGGAATCTTTGGTGTCACAACAAGGGCCGGCATATGTCTGCCGCCCCTGCATGGTATATGGATTTTTGTGCATTTTACATCTTTATCCCTGATCGACTTCCTGATCTGTCAAAAAATTTATGATCTCTCTACCTTCTTTTTGCATATCTGTCCATTCTTTTAATGCAGCCGAAAGTTTACGGTCGATATCCTTTCTGGTCGCCTCGCACTCATCCGGATACTCTTTTGCTGCTTTAAATATAAACCGCATCACGAATTTCAGTCCCACGGGCAATGCCATGCGAAGCAGCGATTCCGGCAGCACAAAATGCGTTCCGTGTTCATACACAAGCGTTTCATATTTGCAGGCATGCGGGCGCTCCTTTAAGCGCGCGTCCATACGGCGGATATATTTTCCGGCTTCCCAGAACGAATCATCATCCGCACCTATGAGAAACAGCTTTCCCTGTATATTCTCGATCTTGATCATTTCCTCTTCCGTGTGCTCTCTCACTTTTTCCGAATCGATGAACAGACAGGTGCTGCGCTCAATATCGCCGGAGCCTTTCGTCTCCTCCTCGACTTTCTGCCAGTACACCGGATGCTCGTACACAAACGGCATATAAGCCAGCGGCTTTCCTTTCCATGATAGCGTTGAAGCTCCCGGAACCGGCCACTCCTTGCACCCGTCTTTCTCGCCCTGTTCAAATCCCTGCCATACAAAATCACTGGCTGTAATTCCGAAAGTCAGGGTGATATCCTGAAAAAGCGAAGCTGCAACAAGCGCATCCATTCCCGCCGTGCTCATTCCCATAATTCCGATCTTGCGGTTTCCATGCTTCTTCAGCCATCGGATGGCTGCCTCAATTCTTTCCAGCGGACAATTCACATGACTGTAATTTTTCTTTCCGGGAGACATGCAAAGAACATTCACTCCGTTTTTATGTAACCATTTGGCACCGCATTTTGCCATATAATCATTTGGATCATCGCCAAATAAGCCGATAAATGCACAGTCCGCTCCTTTTGGATCTTCATAATAGGTTCCGTAGAAACCATCTTTTTCAATTTCAAAAAATTGTTTTTTCATTCTTATACCTCTATCGTCCGTCCAAGTTCCGCAGAAGTCCTGTGCGAAATGGAAATCACCGTACGATCCTTTGCCACACGTTTTAATGCCGCCAGCACACTCTTCTCCGTCTCCGCATCAAGGTTTGCGGTAATCTCGTCCAAAAGCAGCATTTTCGGCTCCGCCGCTGCCGCTCTTGCAATGGAAAGCAGCTGCCACTGTCCCTGCGAGAAGATTTCCGGAGTACAACAAGTGTCATATCCGTTATCCAGACTCTCAATGGCTTCCTTTAATCCGGTAAGCTCCGCAACCGCCTCTACCTGACGGTCCGAAATCCGTTCATCATACAGTGTGATCTGATCCCGAACGGTTCCCGGCACCATATGGAACGTCTGCTCCACATAACCGAACAGCTTTCGCCTGTCCTCAGCACGCACCGCAACTGCAGGTATCCCATGGATCAGAACTTCTCCCCGATCCGGCTGATAAAGTCCCAGCAGCAACTTTAATATGGTGCTTTTTCCCGCGCCGGTACGCCCGAGAAGCGTTACCTGATCCGTGTCCATAACCTGAAAATTCAGATGATCCAACACCACATGCTCATCATAACCGAACGTCACATCTTTAAATTCCACAAATGGCAGTGAAGTTTTCTGCACGTCCGCTTCGGCTTTTTCCCACGCAGCGTCATGCTTCTCCTCCAAAGTCAGAAATTCGTTGATCCTGTGGATTCCCGCCACTGCAGACTGAATGGTCTGAATCTCCATTCCAAGGCTTTCCACCGGAGTAAAAATCTGCGAAATATAGTTAATGACTGCAAGCGCCGTTCCTGCCGACATTCCAAAGAAAGTCAGCACCGTCGGATTTCCGGATGCGGATAGCAGCATGACGCTTGCAACCACGATCGCATTTAAGATCAGGATTACCGGAGAATACACCGCGTCATAGAAATTGGTTCGCTCCATCGCCTCATAACTCTCGCCGATATAGGTGTCATAACGCTCCTGCATATAGTCTTCTCTTGCAAGGCAGTGAATGGTGCGAATGTTATGCAGCGTCTCCGGAACGTGGCCGGACGCCCTTCCTACCGCTCTTCGGTTCTCGATCTGCGCTGCCAGCATATTTTTCTGTACGTGCCTTGTAAACCAGAACAAAAAAGGCAGCAATATGATCAGAACCAGCGTCAGTCCCGGATTCTGGAACCAGATGACTACCAGAATACTGATGATCTTACATGCGTCCGCAAACATACTGATAATACCTGATGTAAACAGATTTTCCACCGTGTCAACATCCCCGACAAAACGCGAAACCAGTGCTCCCGGCTCCTGTTTCGTCAGGTTGTCGGAGGTAAGATTTACGAACTTTTCCATCAGACGGCTTCTGAGCGCATGCGTAATCTTCTGTCCGAACACCGTCAGAAAGCCTTCTCTCACCGACTCCATGATTCCGGTCAGTGCGAGCATTCCAAGATAGAGAACCAGCATATAGAAAGCTGCACTTTTTCCGCCTGTGATGGTATCTACGATCCTCGCAAGGATCAGCGGAGGAATCAGTGCCGTCACCACAGCCCCCACAACCGCCAGAACGATTCCGAGAGACAGCCACTTGTACGCTTTCACAGTCTGCCAGATAACACTTTTCACCTGTCCCGTCTTATTTCCTTTGGTTTTCATCGTCCGCACCTCCTTCCTCCATGAATAACGTTTCATACTCCGGTACCTGTTTTAACAGTTCCTCATGCGTACCCATTACCGTCCGATTCTCGTCCATCCAGATAATCTGATCAAACTGCGGAAACAGATACAACCGATGTGAGATCAAAAGCACGATTCCATCCGCTGTCTGTTCCTTCAGATTGGCGAAAATCTGCCGTTCCGTACTTTTGTCCAAAGCAGAAAAAGGATCGTCCAGTATCAGTACCGGCTTTTGATGGCACAATGTTCTCGCAAGCGCCAATCGCTTCGCCTGACCACCGGAAAGACGAACACCTCCGTTTCCGACCAGTGTCGCAATTCCCTCATCCATCTCTTTTACTTCCTCGTCCATGCAGACCATTTTCAGGAAATCCTGCGCATTTTTCTGTGCACCCATGAGCACATTATTTTCAATGCTGTCGTTAAACAGTTCCGGATCATGTCCGAGATATCCAATGATATCGGTTCGCTGCTTTGCATCCATCTTCTGCAGTTCCCGGCCATCCACCGCGATCTGCCCTTCATATGGGTATTCGCACAAAAAGGCTTTGCCAAGTGTCGACTTTCCACAGGCGACCGGACCGGTAATTCCAATGATCTGTCCCCTTTCCGCTGAAAAAGAAATATCGTTTAGAATCTTTTTCCCATCCGGATAGGCAAAACTCAGATGGCGAACCTGCAGATGCTCCACTGCTTTCCCGTCTCGTTCCGTCATGGTCTCTGCAGCCGGCACTTCCTCCTCTTTTTTCAGAAGCGGCTTAATACGCTTCCAGGAAACCTGCGCCTTGTGCACGGCATTAAACAGTTTCGCCGCACTCGAAGACTTTACGGAAAGCTTGATAAAGCACGCCAGAAACGTGGTAAAGCTTGCAATGCTCCACGTCCGCCAACCGGTTCCGAGAACATTTTTCTGTCCAAAGTATAAAATAAACAGCACACCGATCATGGATATGATCCGGTAAAGCGGTGGCATTACCGAGTTCCAGATGTTGGCCTTTACCGCTGATTTTTCATAAGAAGTAAGGTTTTCCTCGTAAGCCTGCCGACGTTCCTGCTCACATCCGAACACGCGATATGTAATGGCATTCTCTGCCCGGTCCAGCGTTGCAGTGCTCAAATAGCCGGACTGCTCCTTATAGGCAGCTCCCGTTCTCTGGATCATTTTCTTCATTTTCTGCGCAGTCATATAGGAAACCGGCGGAAAGATCATACAAAGCAGAGCCAGTCGAAAATCATACCACAAAAGCATTCCCGCATAGGCAGCCAACGCCACTCCCGTGTCAAAAATCTCTGTAGTAAATTTGCGCATTCCTTCCACACAATCGTCCACGTCCAGGATTGCCTTGGTCATAATGCTTCCTTCGCCCTCTTCCCGGAGGCTTGCACGGCTTTTGCGTACCAGACTTGCATACAGAATTTCTTTCATCCTGCGGTTCACATTATTGGCAAAACGCCGCACATAAAATCGTTTGATATATCTGGCAATCTGGACGACCGCGATGGCGGTCACATAGCCAAGAACCAGAACGAGCATATCCGAAAACTGTCCTAAGCCTTTTAATATCTCAACCAGGCAGCCCGTCATTTTTCCCTCAAACCACGGACCTGCCAAAAGTCCCAGGTTATAGAGCAGACCGGATATGGTCACAAGCACGAGAACTTTCCATTCTTTTTTGAAATAGGAAAGCACCTGATCCGGCTGAAATGTCCGGTTATTCTTCATCTTCCGACACCTCGCTTCCGCTCTCCATTACTCTGCGTGCCACATCCGGAAAACCGGCCTGCCGCTGTCGCTTGGATTTCCAGTAAAGAGTATCCAGCGTTTTACAAAATGCCTCTTTTTCTTCTTCCGGAAGATCTGACAATAACCATTCATAAAAAATAGTCTCAATCTGTGCTTTGGAATTTTTCAAATCTTCTGCCTTGGCTGTCGCATATAACAACTGACTTCTTCCATCCTCCGGATTTGGTTTTCGGATCAGATATCCTTTGCTCTCCAGACTTGCCACTCGTTTTGCGGCGGCTCCTTTGTCAATTTTCAGAGACTCTCTCATCACCGTCTGCGTCACACCCGGATTGTGCCGGATAAAATGTATCACATCAAATTCCGCAGTACCGATTCCGTCCTCTTTCATCATCTGCACCGTGAATTTGCTGACTTCACGGGCGATCTTCGTCATTTTACGCTGTGTACTATCCATGTTTTCATCCTCATTTTCGTCCAAATAGTTGTATGTACAACCATTTAGATGATAGTACAACTAAATTAGACTGTCAAGCGTTGACCTGCTTATTTTCCGTCCGCCACTTCGCAGCAGCCTCTCTGCTGATCGACCGGGATTGTGACGATCACCCTCTATCAATATCACTCCGTCAACCTGTGGTTTGGAGTTCCGTTTCAGTACATAAACCTCATACCCCTGCTCTCCGATTGCAAAATAAAAAGCTGCCTTTTGAGCAGCGTTTATTTCTCATTTAACTTTTTTCTTAGGTGCATAATCCTTCATCTCCGGTATTGCTCCACCGGATACTGCCCACAGATACAAACTCGCAACGCTGCAATACGGACTGAATCGTCTGCGGTACTTTTCGAATAATTTGCGGTCGATTTTCCGGTGATGATAGACCATACGCAGCCCTCTTTGGATTGCCAGATCATCGAAACTGAATATGTCCGGCCGTTGCAGACAGAATAACAGGATCATTTCCGCAGTCCACACCCCAATTCCTTTTAAAGAGGATAATTCTTTGATCGCATCCTGATCCTTCATCCCGGAGATTGCATCCAGATCAAACGCCCCGCTATGTACTTTTTCTGCGAAATCACGGATGTATTCCACCTTGCGAAATGACATTCCAAGCAACTGTAATTGTGCCGGATCTGCCGCTGAAATGTTTTCTGCATTCACAGTTCCAAGACTGTCACTCATCCGCTTCCAGATCGTTGCCTGCGCCTTCGTAGAAATCTGTTGTCCGATGATGTGATGAATTACCGAAGAGAACAAATCGGTATCCACCTCTCTTTTAACGAAACCGATCTGTTCGATCACCTCCGCCATCTTCTTGTCTTTATTCTTGAGATACGAAATCTCTGTTTCACCGTATTCGAAATACATCTCTCACCATCCCATATCTATTATGCGATAGTTGGAATATCATCCGTATCATAAACAAGTGCTTCCCCGTAAGTCGTCTCATAAATGTCTTTCCAGACTTCGAAATTCTTGTCTTTCATATATGCGATATTGGCCGCGCGCGATTTCAGCGGGTCCGGATAGATTGCCGGAGCGATATGGATCGTGTACTCCTGCACATAGAAACCGTCCTCACCGAGGATATCGCTGTCCTCCATCGTAATGAAACAAGGAAGCACCGGCACCTGATTCTTTGCGGCAAACGTGAATGCCCCCTTCTTCAGAGGCTTCGGCTTACGATAGTTCCACCACATACTCTGTTCCGGATAGACGACCATGAAATCGCCATGCTGCAGTACCGCATCCATCGAACTCATGAATTTACGCATCGTATCCTTGTTCGAGCTGAGCGGGAACGTGTAGCAGTTGCGCATCAGCATACCGTAAAAGCCCGGGAAATTCGTATAATTACCTTCACGGATCACGCGGTAAAGCTTACGCCTACGCTGCCCGGACTGCTCGTAGGCAATCTGGATCGCAAAACTGTCAAATGCATTAAAATGGTTGCAGGTAATGACTGCGCCGGAATTTAACGCGTTCATATTTTCAATCCCTTTGATGTCCTTGATGATCAGCTGCTTATTCGAGATGATATTGTTGAGAAAACTTCTCGCCACTTTGTAGGTCAGCTTTGTCTTAATCTTACTGCTGAGCTTTTTGCGCAGATAATCGATATCCTCCGGCTTTAACTCCTTCGTCGGCGGATCTTCCTCGACATCCTCATCGAAGCGGCCCTCACGTTCAAGCTGTGCGATCTTCTCCAGCACTTCGATGCGGTCACGTGATTTGAGTTGTCCTCGCTGAAGCAGATTCATGTAATTATTCTCATTGTCGATCTCATTTTGAGCCGTCACCATCAACCGGTCACCGGAAGCCGCATCATTTGCGCGCTGCTCGTCCGTGTAGTTTTCAAGCTCGGCAACGATTTCGTCATAGCAGACCGTCTTCTTCGCATACTCCCAGAAATACTCCTGCATCCGGCAGTCTTTGTAATGCCACGGCTTTGACACCATAATATAATGTAGAACGCAGATGCGCTCCTCCTCACACGGAATCTCACCAAACACCTGGGTATTCCACGCCTGTGGCAGCCAGAAAACATGATCCTTGCAGATCAGATTCAGATAATCCTCATCCTGCGTGACAACGAAATTGTACACATGCAAGAGTTCAATGAACTGATCAAGCACGCGTTTTGCCCGGAACTGCGCACAATTGATTACAAGAAGTCCCGCATTGAAAAAGGCGTTGCGATCCACACCGACGACTTTCTCCGCATACGTTCCGTACACATCAGTCTGCACCATCACCTGATCCCTTGCCGCGCCCACATAGCTGTCCCTCAGGTCATACGCATACAGATCCGCGATGTCCCCAAGCACGACCGTATCGCTGTCAATATAGATTGCCTTATCGTACTCCGGAAACATCTCCGCGATAAAAAATCGAAAATACGTGGTCTTCGAATAGTAATCGCGCAGCGGAAGCTTATCACTAATCGACTTTAAATAATCCGTCACATCATCAAAGCACACACTAAACCGCTCATCCTGCATCGCGTACATCACATCCTGCATTTCTTTGGAAATATTGGTATGCAGCACATGCACGCAATACTTTCGGTCATGTGACGCATGCTCCTTCATCGACTGCAGCGACACCACGGTATATTTCACAAAATTATCATCACACGCATAAAAAATCGGAATTACATTCTGCTGACTCATTCTTACTCAATCCCCTTTCGAATCTTAATGTTCCAACTCAAACTTTCTTTTCAGATACAGATATTCATACAGCACATCGTCAAATGCATAATAACGGTAGATGCGATGCATATCACTCACACGCCACTGCTTGATGTTCGCCGTATGCGGATACGGCAGATAAAATAACCGCTTGGAAAAATGCCTTACTACTGTGCTTTTGTGCAGAAACTTCTGGTCGTTAAACTTCTGCGGAAGCATTTTCTTTGCGGTCGTACTGCGAATGACCGCCGACTGATCCGCAAACACAAGCTTTTTCTCCCGAATAAGCTTACGCGCCTTTGCCAGAAGTCCGGTCTCTTTGATCTTCTTCATGTTAAACAGAAGAACGCCCGCATTCACATAATCCGGCCGGATCAGATACTTGCCGTAGTGGTCGCGTGCCGCCGCATACTCCACCTCCGACACATCTGTGTCGTACAGCAGGCAGATGTCCCGGTTAAACAGGATATCCACATCCAGATACAACAACTTATCCGGCATCCCCTGAATTTCGTCCGCCAAAAGGCGAAGCAGTGTATAAGGCGAACAATACGCGTCCTCATTCGGACAATGTGCAAATTCCTTCTCATACAGCTCTGTCACATCCACGCGAATCACCGAATTTTCAGGATTGTACTGCTTCGCGACACCATCGAGAAATACGATCATCTCCTCCGAGATTGGCGTGTACTCCGGCTTGATCCGCGTGACATCCATGGTATAGACATAGATGCGAAACGCCTCTTTCGTCTCGGTTCTCTTAAAAACAGACAGCATGCATGTCAATACACCGTCAAATACTTTTCCGTTTCCGGAAAAAAGCAGATTTATCATAACAGTCTCCTACTCATCTCTCTTACGTTCATAGTGGATCAGCTCCACCGTATTGCTTTTCGCCCGCTCACACATCGCAGCATACACCTGATCGCGCAGCTGCCGCTTCTTTTCCCTCACCGGAAGCATCTCGTCCGCGTAAAACGGCCCGTCAATATACGTTATGATCTGTGGCACACCCTCGCGCTTGCCCTTATGATAAGTGTTTGTCAGACTGTACACCGGAGCGTGCGCCTGTACCGGATAGCGGAACGAACTGTCCTGAAACGGACGGATCTTCGTATAATACGGCCAGATATGTGCCTCCGGATAGATCATAATGCAATGCTTTTGTGCATGCTCATAATCCAGGCCTTCCAGAAAATGCTTCATCGCCTCCCGGTCATCCGGAAGCGGCAATGCCCCGAGATACGGTGTGATCCGCCCCAGCAGAGGCATCGACACATTGTTCGGATGTACGATCGTTGCCACATCCACAGGCCTGTTTACCAGTGTCGGGATCAGGGCGTCCCCAATCGGATGCGTATGATTTCCGTACATGTAATATCCCTGTCCGGCCGCAAGGTGTAACACCTGTCGGTTTACCACCTTGTGTCTGAAATGCAGCTTCATATATAATTTTGCAAGCGGTATTGCGATCACATGATACCAAAAGATATGTGCGATCTTCCCCGGCAGTGATACTCTGGTATATACGTAGGATGCATCGATCTTCTTTGCCTTGATCGTATCCCCCGCAAACTCATCATTTAATTCATCCTGATAATATATTACCCTCTGTTTGTGAATCATAAACATTCCTTTCACTCATCATCTGATATTGTAATCTGTTTCTTATCGTTTGTCTACTACTTTATGTAGTTTTCAAAACTATGTGTTGGTATAAAAAAGATGCTGCTCTCACTCGTGAACAACATCTTTTGTAGTCTGATCTCTGTTATGTATTTGTTTGCTTATTCGCCCAACACTTTTTCGCGCACGTTTTCCGCATCAAACTGTCGAATATATCCAACCAGTTCTTCCGTTACGCCGACAACGCGATCGGTCTTGGCACCACATTCCTGAACCGTCTCCTGAAATCCCGCAAGGTTTTCGGTTGTAACCTGTGCATTGGAAGAATTCTCCTCCGATGCCTTGGACAGTGCATCGATTCCACTCTCGATCACACTCTTGTGCTCCTCAAGTGCTCCGACTTCCCCGTTGATTCCCTCAATGGATCCGCGTACCTTCTTAATCTCCGAATGCAGCGACTTAAAGATGGATACCGTCTCATTGACCTTCTCACTCTGTGCCGCAAACGCCTCCGATACTTCCTGTGTCGTCGCTACGCTGACCTCAGAATTGCTGATCAGCTCGTTAACAACATTATTGATCTGTTCGGTCGATTCCTTCGACTGATCGGCCAGTACACGGATTTCCTCCGCTACAACCGCAAACCCACTTCCGTGTTCTCCTGCACGGGCCGCTTCGATACTTGCATTCAATGCAAGCAGGTTTGTCTGACTGGAGATACCGGCAATAATTTCAGCTGCTTTACGAATCTGCTGCGCAGAACTGTTGGTAAGCTCCGTCTGATGTCTTACATTCTCAATCGACTCACCGTTCTTCTCATTGATGCTCATAAGTTCCTGCATGATCGCATCGACCGAATCATTGTACTCACTCAATGTCTGCACACTCTGCGTCAGGTTTGCAATATTCGTTGAAATATAATCGATCGTCGTTCCGATCGCATCGATCTTGTCTTTCATATCAAGTGTGTGATTGGACTGTGCCATCGTGTTCTCCGCGATCACTTCCACCGCCGAATTTGTCTCAGCCACAGAACTTGTCATGTTTACGAACATCTCCTGAAATTCTTCGGTCACATCCTCAAGTTCCTGTGTCGCATTACGGATTCCGGCGATCACCTGTGCAAAAGAACCAACCGTTCCCTGCACCTCACGGAACATCTTACCGATATCATCCTGTCTCTCAGCGATCTTCTGCGCACGGACAGCCATCTTTGAATCCGCATCCGGCTGCCGGCCGGTCAATGCCATCTTGATCGGATCGATCACGTACTTCATCGATACAGCGATCAATGCGATCATGAGTGCTACCACGATCGTTGTCAGAACAAGCGCCAGAAATGTATTGATCACATGCTTGTCCAAAAGCGTCAGAACCAATACCTGCCACGCTACGAGCACCACCAGAACCGCCGCCAGTACCCCGATCAGCTTTTTCCCCAGACTCTTCATTTGTAAATACCTCCTACACCTTTTACTTACGTAAAATTATACCATACCTTCCCCCGAATAGGAATCAGAATCTGGGGTAAAAACCCCACTTTCCATTGCTGTTATATCAGTGATCGGAATCCGTGTTCCGTCCTCCATCCGCAACCTTTTCTCGTATTCTTCCACTTTGCGGATCACGCCCTCGATCGTCCGGTACGTACCTCCGTCCTTCTTTTCATCTGCCTGAAAATACGTGATCCGCACCACCGGATGCTCGTCAAGCTGCTCCAAAAGGATCGCCATCTTCTCATCAAGTGACACTTTCTGGTTCTCATCAAGCTCCCTGCGTGCCTCCGTCAGTCTCTGTGTCTCGGAGATCGCTGCATCGTATCCGGTAAGTGCCGCAAAAGGTGAAAACTGTGCCGCCCGATCCTCTCGTGCCATCTGTGGATGCTTCGCAGAAACCGGATGCGGAAGTCCTATGATATCATCATATTTGTGACTGTTGGTCAGTTTTGTCATGCCTTATGCCCTCCGATCTGTCGGTTGCGATCCTGCATCGTTGCACCTTCCTGCAGATTCATGCCTTTTAAAATCGCATTCTTTCCGTATTTCTTTTTTATGTCAAGCATCGCGTGCTGCATCTGCTTCTCGCGCTGCATCTCTTCCTTTTCTTTCTCGCTTTGTTCCTGTCTTGCCGCATAGTCCGTAAAGAGATCAAGCTGCTCATACTCCGGCTCCGTCGCGGCCGTCCCCTCCTTTACAATATGATTGGCCACCAGATTAACTCTGCGGACTAGAAGTTTCTCATCCACAATACGATCATACAGCTCCATAACGGCATCCGTAATCTTTCTGGTGGAAGAAGTCAGTTCCCCAAGATTTGCCGTCCCATGTGCATGTTTCGGTATCTTTCTTCCGTACCGGTCGGTTGTCACTTCCCCCCGGTAGTCCACAGAGGCAGCGCCTTTGAGATTGTCAATATCATATCCGACCGTAAGCACCATCTGATCTGTGACAAGCCCCTTATCAACCAGATCGAGCACCAGCACATCCGCCATCTCCTGCACCACAAGTCTTGCCTTGTCCGCCGGGTACGGGCAATGTAGTACCTGCCCCGATCCCATGCTGTTTGACTGCGGCTTATAGGCTTTCACATCCTGTATCGTCGTAGGTTCGTATCCCCACGCGTGATCGATCAGAAGCTCGGCATTCACACCCAACATCTGATACAGCAGTTCTTCGTTATAATATTCATTCGGCTTGCCGACCGAACAGCGCGCCACATCTCCCATCGTGTAGATACCGCTCGCCTCAAGCTTCTTTGCATACCCCGCACCCACACGCCAGAAATCCGTGATCGGTCTGTGATCCCACATAAGCTGCCGGTACGTCATCTCATCCAGCTGCGCAATGCGCGCTCCCGTCCGATCCGGCGAAATATGTTTTGCCACAATGTCCATCGCAATCTTCGCAAGATACAGATTCGTCCCGATCCCCGCCGTCGCGGTAATACCGGTCTCCTTATAAACCTCCCGGATGAGTTTTCCGGCCAGTTCATACGCCGTCATCCGGTATGTGTTCAGATAGTGTGTAACATCCATGAATACTTCGTCGATGGAATACACATGGATATCCTCCGGCGCAACATATTTCAGATAAATCTGATAGATCCGTGTGCTGTACTTCATATACAACGCCATCCGCGGCGTTGCCGTAATATAAGAGATGGCAAGGCCCGCATTCTCCTTCAATTGCCGGTCGTCCGTTGATTCCCCCACAAAAGAAGATCCGGGCGCAAAGCGAAGACGTCTTCGGTTTGCTTCTTTCACTTTCTGCACAACCTCAAACAATCTTGCCCGTCCCGGAATCCCATATGCTTTCAGAGAAGGTGACACCGCCAGACAGATCGTTTTCTCCGTTCGACCCGGATCTGCCACAACCAGATTTGTCGTCAGCGGATCGAGTTCCCGCTCGCGGCATTCCACCGAAGCGTAGAACGACTTCAAATCTATGGCAATATACTGTCTGTTCCGTTGCATGTTTCCCCTCCTCTCTTATGTAAGAAGGAATCTTACTTCTCGTCGGTTCTCCGTGCCTGGAGCGCATTTACCTGCTCCTCAAGCTCCTTCTCCGACTGTCTGTGGTTCTCAAACCAGCAGGACCAGCCTGCAGCCCCCACCACAATTACCGCAAAGATTCCAACTAAAATATTTGCTGCCATATTCTCCTCATTTCCGTGCCCAAAGCACTCTATCTTATTAAATTTAAAGTAACTGAATAAGACCCCTGTCCTTACACGGGTCGATCTCATAATAAGATAGGTGTCAGCCTTTGGCTCCGTCCTTTTGGTGAATATAGTGAATGATCGTCTGCCGGTTGCACGGCGCCAGCGCCGAGAGTAAGACGATCCGGTTGATCCAGCCCGTCTGTCCGATGACAACGACCGCAAAAAGATACGCCAGCAGAATCGTGCGGACTCCGCTGAAACGACTTGTCCTGCGCACTGCAAGCAGGCGCGAATCAAAATCTCTGACTCCGAACACTTCCTCCGTGCCCTCATTCTGCGGGCCTCCGAAAAAAGCGTCATTCAGATGATGTGCTGTCTGTTGTGACTCAATCGCTCCGGTGTGCAGACGCAGCAATAAGGAATCCGCTTTCACTGACTCATAGCACATTCCCGACAGAAGAATCATTATTATTAAGTTCAGACAGATCCACATTCTGTGGTTCTTCATGATCTTCATTGCCTGCCACCTTCACTTTTGGAAACTAATAATTTATTTCAAACCCATCATAACAGAAAATGTGTTCGATTTCAATCTTTTTATTGACAATATAACATGTCCTGTGTTATAAGATAACTATCACAACAATTTAAGGGAGTAGTTGGCATCTTCTGATGTGAGACTGTTCGTCATCACGCTTTCGGGCCGGGCAGTTTCCATACCCCATTTTGGTATGTAACGAGACTTTTATTGCACTATTTTTCGTGCAGTAAGAGTCTCTTTTTTACTGCACAGACTGGAGGTCATTATGATGTACTTATTGCTACTCGTCGGTTTTGTTCTTCTGCTCAAGGGTGCGGATTTCTTCGTGGATGGTTCCTCTTCCATCGCCGGAATCCTGCGTGTTCCCTCCATCGTGATCGGACTTACGATTGTCGCGATGGGAACCAGCGCACCCGAGACGGCAGTCTCGATCACCGCCGGTCTTGCCGGAAACAGCGACTTGTCCCTCGGCAACATCGTCGGTTCGAACATCTTCAATCTTCTCATGGTCATCGGCATATCCGCGCTGCTTCGACCGATTGCAACCCACAAAGACATGCTGCGCCGCGATCTGTGGTGGAATATTGCGGTATCTGCCGTATTGTTTCTCTTTCTGCTCGACGGCAGGCTCAGTCGCCTCGAAGGTGTCCTGCTCCTTGTCGGTATGGCCGCTTATCTGTTTGTCGTCATTCGCAGTGCCATCCGCGACCGTTCCGACGCCGAGCCGATCCGGCAGCTTACCGTCACCCGAAGCCTTCTGTATATCATCGGCGGACTGATTGCGATCATCTTCGGCGGCAACCTTGTTGTCAACAACGCCAGCCTGATCGCACGCTCACTCGGCATGAGCGATACTTTAGTCGGACTTACGATCGTTGCGATCGGCACCTCTCTTCCGGAGCTTATGACTTCGATCGTTGCCGCAAGAAAAGGCGATTCGGGCATCGCACTGGGTAACGCTGTGGGATCCTGTATTTTTAATATCATGTTCATTCTCGGGGCTGCTTCCGTGCTCACACCGATCCATGTGGCACCGGAACTCCTCATCGATACGGCAATCCTGATCGTTGTGTGCATTCTGATCCTCGTTCTTGCCAAGACACAGCACGAGACATCCCGCGCAGAAGGCCTCATCTGCATCTTCTGCTATGTGGCCTACACAATCTATATTATCGCGCGATAAAGCCGGTACTATAAAAAGAAAACCTCTCTAAAAAAGCATGCCTTTTTGCAGCTGCCGGATTTACTGGGCGCAAACCGCTTCTGTGGTTTGTCAAAGATCCTGTCACCGCAGAGAATGTCAGGATAGCGCATCACCTGTATGGCCGGAGATTCCGTGAATCTGTTTTTGCTGAGCCAAAACAGTGTGTACACAATGCCACTATAAAATCACGACAAATTCCTTAGGCTAGAATCATTAAAGGCGACTCCGCATTCCGCGAAGCCGCCTCTAAGAAAGGGATTATACTATTTTTTCTAAATTACTGGCACAACTTCTTAAACTCGTCTGCCACGAACTGAACTTTCGTTCCGATGATGACCTGAACACTTGTCTTGCCAGGTCTGACAACACCTGCAACGCCTGCAGATTTGATCTTCTTCTCATCTACAGCTGTATTGTCTTTCACTTCGAGACGAAGTCTTGTGATGCAGTTATCAATGCTTACTACATTGTCCTTGCCGCCAAGTCCCTCTAAAATTGTTGCCGCGATAGCTGTATAATCATTGTTTGCCAACTCTACTTTTGTCTCATCAACATCATCATCTTCTCTACCAGGTGTCTTCAGATCGAATTTCACGATCATAAAACGGAATACTGCGTAGAATACAACGAATGCTGCGATTCCGAGAGGAATGATCATCCATGTGTTCTTAGCTGCCGGAAGGGAAGCTGAGAATAACAGGTCGGTAGCTCCTGCTGAGAAGCTGAATCCTGCACGGAAACCAACAAGTGTTGTGATAACAGTGAAGATACCGTAAAGTAATGCGTATACTAAGTAAAGTCCAGGAGCAAGGAACATAAATCCGAACTCGAACGGTTCAGTAACACCACAGATGAATGCACATAATGCTGCGGAGCTTAAGAGACCGATTGCAACTTTCTTCTTGTTGCTCTTTGCTGACTTGATCATAGCAAGTGCAGCACCAGGAATACCGAACATCATACATGGGAAGAATCCTGACATGTACATTCCAAGATCCCATGTAACATCTGCGGATGTCTTGCCTGCCCAGAAGTTTGTAAGGTCACCAAGACCGATGGTATCAAACCAGAATACGTTGTTTAATGCGTGATGTAATCCGGTCGGGATCAGTAATCGGTTTAAGAAAGCGTAGATACCGGCTCCAACAGCACCCATACCTGCGATTCCGTTACCTGCTGCGATCAGTATACCGAAGATCAACGGCCATACGAATAACAGGATTGCAGAAACAATAATGGAAACAACACCTGCGATAATGGCTACGCAACGCTTACCACTGAAAAATGACAACCAGTCCGGAAGCTTTGTTCCCTTGAACTTATTGTAGCATGTAGCACCGATGATACCGGCCAGGATACCGATAAACGGGTTTGCGATCTTGCCGAATGCGATCATCTTATCCTGATTGTCAGCGATTGCAGGCATCAGAGTTGTTACAACACCTGTAGAAAGAAGGTTTGTAATCATCAGCCAGGAAGCCAATGCTGCAAGACCTGCTGTTCCGTCATGATCGTCTGCCATACCGACACCGACACCGATTACGAATAACAATGCCATATTGTCGATCAAAGCTCCACCGGCTTTAACCAGGAAGAATCCGATCAAAGGAATCACACCACTAATGTCACCACCCTGCATCGTTGCAGGACACATAAGATATCCGATACCCATTAAAATACCACAGATTGGCAGACAGGCTACCGGAAGCATTAATGCTTTACCAAGTTTTTGTAAATACTTCATCATAGTAAACATCCTCCTTCATCTTTTATAATCCCTTTTATTTTATGCCGTTGTGATCCGGCTAAAATACATAAATATTACTTTTTAATCCTAAGAACCGTATCGCCGGGTTCAACATCTGTACCCATCACCGCTTCCACCGCCTGATAATCGCCGGTGTTGCATACGACCATCGGCGTGATCACATCAAATCCAGCCGCCTTCACCGCATCAAGATCCACCGAGATCAGAAGGTCGCCCTTCTTAACGGTATCTCCGGTCGCCTTGTGTGCTGTAAAATGCTCGCCTTTGAGTGTCACCGTCTCAAGTCCGATATGGACAAGAATCTCCACTCCATCTGTCGTTGTCATACTCACCGCATGCATCGTATCAAACAGTAACTCGATCGTTCCGTCCGCCGGTGCGTAGATCTTGCCGTCCGCCGGAATGATTGCCACACCCTTACCGAGGATTTCATCTCCGAATGTCGGATCATTTACCTCCCTGATCGGGACTGCTTTGCCTTTGACCGGAGCACCGATCTCTATCCCGTCTGCTTTCTTTTTAAATAATTGAAACATACGTCTGTCCTCTCCCTTCTGTATGTTATGGTTTCATAAAAACGCGTTTGATATGGATCGCCAGATACATAATCTCTTCCTGTGAAATCCGCTCTTGATACTGCGCCTCAATATAGTCTGCCGCTTTCCTGCTGCATTCATACTCAGCCGGATACTTCTGTTCCAGCGAAGCCGCAAACTCCATATCATCATCCGGCAGAAGGTCATGATCACAGATCCTTCTTGCCAGGAACTTCAGGTGTGCCAGATAACGCTCGTAATGAATCGAGTTCTCGTTGTACCTGCATCCCATGGTTTCCTGAATGAACGTCAGCATATCCTGGATCATATTTGTCATCACAAATGTGGTGTTAATGCTGGTGTTGTATTCCGCATTCACAATGTGAAGTGCGATAAATCCCGCCTCATCATCGGTAAAATCCGTCTTAAGCTTCTCATTCAGCAGCTCAATCGCATACTGTCCGATCTGGAATTCGGATCGGTAAAACTCCTTGATCTCCCACAACAAAGCATTCTTTAACCGAACGCCTTCCTTCTGACGCTGGATTGCGAAATTGATATGATCCGTGAGGGTTACATAAATACTCTGATTCAATTTGACATTCAACATGTCCTTCGCCTTCGAGATGATCTCTTCGGTGATCTGCATATGTTCAAGAGGAATGTTCTCCAAAATCTCCTGAAACTGTCTCGCGATCGTCTCATTCTCAATGCGGAAAATCTTCTCGATTCTTGTCTCATCGATCGTATCTCCAGCATGAGCCTTAAATCCGATGCCGCGTCCCATAATAACAACTTCCGCGTTCTTGCCGTCAACTGCCGATATGACATTGTTATTGATGATCTTCTGGATAATCATGTGCCTCTCCGTTCGTTGAAACTTAACCCCCTTAATAAAAAAGCCAAATTCTACACCAATCCATCCAAGAACGATGTAAAATTTGGTTTTGCCTGCCGGTCAGTAACAATCCATTCAATTATTGTTTTGTTTTTGTATGTACACATCTTAACGCTCATTGTACAATATGTCAAGTTTTTATCAAGTAGTTGCTTTTTTTTGTAAAATATGACAGTCTTTTATGTATTTTTTGGTCAATTTCATACAAACTTTGTTTTTTATATAAAAAACAGGAAAAGATATAAAAAAGCGGCGGATACTATCATTTTATGACATCCGCCGCATTTCCATTCCTAAATATTCATGTAAACGATTACAGATTTGCCTCGAAGAACTCCTTCATTCCGGAAGCAGCTGCTTCTTCATCGTCTCCCTCTGCAGTAACGGTGATCGTCTGTCCCTGCTTTACACCGAGGCTCATAACAGCCATCAGTCTTGCAGCATCAACCGTCTTGCCATCCTTTGTCAGGGAAATCTTACTCTGATACTTGCCAACCTCTTTTACAAGAAGTCCTGCCGGTCTTGCATGAATTCCCATCGCATCCTTAATTGTGTAATCAAATGTCTTCATTCTTTTGTCCTCCTTTGATTATTTTGTCTTAGAATGAATGATTTTATTCCTTACAGGGAAAATCATTGATGGTGAAACAGATAACTCATCAATTCCCATTTTAACAAATTTTTCGGTTAATTCCAAGTCCGCACCGAGTTCTCCGCAAATTCCGGCCCAGATGCCCGCCTTATGTGCACTCTCGGCAACCATGCCGATCATTTTGAGCACCGCCGGGTGGTGGGCATTGTAGAACGCATCCAAATGCTCATTCTGGCGGTCAATCGCAAGTGTATACTGTGTCAGATCGTTCGTTCCGATACTAAAGAAATCCACCAGCTTCGCCAGGTCATCTGCGATCATGACAGCTGCCGGTGTCTCGATCATAATGCCGACCTCTACATCGTCCTTATACGGAATACCCGCTTCTTTCAATTCGGCTTTTACTTCCGCAATGATCTCCCTGGACTTCTCCACTTCCCACACGGAAGTGATCATCGGGATCATGATCGCAATATTACCGTATGCGCTCGCGCGATACAGGGCGCGAAGCTGCGTCTTGAAGATCTCCGGTCTTGTAAGGCAGATACGCACGGCACGATAACCGAGTGCCGGATTATCCTCCTCATCCAGGTTGAAATAATCCACTTTCTTATCGGCACCGATATCCAGCGTACGGATGATCACTTTCTTGCCTGCCATCATCTCCGCAACCGTCTTGTATGCCTTAAACTGTTCTTCTTCCGTCGGATAGTCCTGACTCTGCAGGTATAAGAACTCACTTCGGAAAAGGCCGATGCCTGCCGCATCATTCTGCAGCACGGCTCCGACATCCTTCACGCTGCCGATATTGGCATAAAGCTTGATCTCCTTGCCATCCTCCGTGATGGTCGGCTTTCCCTTAAGCTGTGCAAGAAGTTCTCTTCTTGCCAGTTCCTCCTGCTGCTTCTTTTCATACTCTGCGAGCGTCTTATCATCCGGCTCGATGATCACGGTACCGCGCGCACCGTCCACGATCGCCAGCTTGCCGTCCACACCTTCCTCCACCGGTGTCAGCACCAGTGCCGGAATATTCATGGTACGCGCAAGGATTGCCGTATGAGAGTTGGTCGATCCCTGTCTTGTCACAAATGCAAGTACCGCCTCACGATCCATCTGGATCGTCTCGCTCGGCGCAAGATCATCCGCAACGATAATATGTTTCTGACCACTTTCGTCATCCGCTGCCTCCTCATGGTCGGAGAGCACATGGATCACACGCTCCGATATATCCTTGACATCTGCGGAACGTGCCTTCATATAATCGTCGTCCATACCGGCAAACATCTCTGCAAAATTATCACCGGTCATCGCCACCGCATATTCCGCATTCACAGACTGCGTCTCAATGATATTGCGGATAGAGTCCAGATAATCCAGATCCTCAAGCATCATCTGGTGTACCTCGAAGATTGCCGCATTGTCCTCTCCGACTTCTCTGACCGCTTTCTCATACAGTCCCTGAAGCTGCCGGATAGCTTCGGCTTTCGCATTCTCAAACCGTTCCAGTTCCGCTGCGGTATCCTCGATATGCACACGTCTTACCAGATTGTTTTTCCTGGAAAGTTCCCGGATCGTACCGATTGCGATTCCCCCAAACGCAACCTTGCCTGTTACACGTTTCATTCCAATTCCCCCTTCCATCTCGCCAAAGTAAAAAAACCGAAAAAGCACATACGCACATCGCGTCTTACTTTTTCGGTTTAGTGCATCTTCTGCGAACTACCCTTTGATTAAGCTAATTATAAATTTAAGCGTCTTATTTGTCAAGAAGATTTCCCATGCTTCTTAAGGTAAAAAGCAAGGTGGATGTATTATGTAACAGTGCCGATGTTGTCGGAGCAAGAACCCCTGCGACACCAAGTCCGATCAGTCCGGCATTAAATCCGACGATGGAACGGTAATTTCCATGGATACGCTTCATCAGTTCATCGCTGAGCTTCTTTAATACAACTACTTCGTTCAGGCCATCCGCTGCGATCGTCACATCTGCGATCTCACGCGCGATCTGTGCACCGTCCGAGATAGCGATACCGATGTCCGCTGCGGAGAGTGCCGGTGAATCGTTGATTCCGTCGCCGACCATGATGACCTTATGTCCGGCAGCTTTCTCGCGCTCCACAAATCCTGCCTTATCTTCCGGCAGAACCTCCGAATAGTACGCGTCCACGCCAACTTTCCTGGCGATCGCGCCCGCGATACGCTCGCTGTCTCCGGTCATCATAACAATGTTTTTGATTCCCACACGGTGCAGCGCGCGGACAACCGATGCAGCCTCCCTGCGTAACGGATCCTCGATACAGATGACCGCTGCAAGCTTACCCTCGATTGCAAGATACAGATGCGAATACTGCCCCGGCAATGTCTCGAAGATTCCTTCCGTTCCTTCCGGAAGCGTACATGCCTCATCCTCGAATACAAAATGATAGCTTCCGATGACGGCCTTCTTGCCGTTGATCGTTGTGGAGATACCGTGTGCTACCACATACTCAACCTTTGAGTGCATCTCCTCGTGGTCAAGTCCGCGTTCCTTCGCTGCGTCAACCACTGCTTTTGCCATCGAATGAGGGAAATGCTCCTCCATGCAGGCTGCAATGCGAAGCAGCTCATCCGGGCTGTATTCATTGAAAGAGATTACTTTTGCAACGGTAGGCTGTGCCTTGGTCAGCGTTCCTGTCTTATCGAATACGATCATGTCCGCCTCTGCCATCGCCTCTAAGTAGCGTCCGCCTTTTACCGTGATATTGTGCTCGCTTGCCTCGCGGATCGCAGACAATACCGATACCGGCATGGCAAGTTTCAGTGCACATGAGAAATCCACCATTAAGATGGACAATGCCTTTGTCGCATTTCTCGTCAGAAGATAAGTGAACGCCGTACCGCCAAGGGAATACGGAACCAGCCTGTCTGCCAGATGCTCCGCACGGCTCTCCAGTCCGGATTTGAGTTTCTCGGACTCCTCGATCATCTTCACAACTTTATCGTAACGGCTGCTGCCGCCGACCGTCTGCACACGAATCGTAAGTTCGCCCTCTTCAAGAACGGTTCCGGCGTATACCATATCATCCAGACTCTTTCTGACCGGATCGGATTCACCGGTTAAAGATGCCTGATTGACGGTTGCCTCTCCATCGGTAACCACGCCATCAAACGGAATCGTGTTACCCATATGGATCACAACCTCATCTCCGACTGCGATCTTCTTGGCATCCACAAGGATCTCTGTGCCATCCTGCACGAGCCATACCTTGCCGATATTCAGTGACATCGTACGTGCCAGATCCCCGACAGACTTCTTGTGTGTCCACTCTTCAAGCAGCTCGCCGATACCGAGCAGGAACATAATGGAACCTGCCGTATTGTAATCACCGCGAAGTACGGATACACCGATTGCCGTCGCATCAAGAACCGGAACTTCTATCTTTCTTGCAGCAAGTGTCTTAACTCCCTTGCCGATGTAGCGCAGCGACTTTAAGGTTGTCCAGCATGCGCGCACCGGATACGGAAGTAACGCCTTCGATGCATAGTGGAGAATCACTTTTTCCACCATCTTCTCCTGATACTCTGCATTCATCTGTCGGTTTGAATTCTCGATGATGCCGTCCGGCACTTCCACATTCTCATAACGGAAGTACTGCAGCTTACAGATCAGCTCCGCACGGCTTCCCGTATAGAAGATGACCGCGTCCGCTGTCCTCTCATATACCTTTGCTTTCGTTACCTGCTCGTCATTCTGCAGAAAGTAAAGCAGTGTATCCGCCTGCGCATAACTCATACGATACTGCACAAGATGGATACGCATACGTCCTTTGATTTCATGCTTAATTACAAACTTCACGTTAATCGCCTCTTATTCTGCGGTCTCTTCTACAGTCTCTTCTGCTTCTGCCTCTGCAGCTTCGAAAGCCTCTGCCTCAGCCTTTGCTGCGCGCTCCTCGTTGATCTCCTTAGCGCCTTCATAGATGTCGCCGGCATTCTCCTGTACGGTACTTACCGTGTTCATTACGCACTCTTTTGCACGAAGAACGGCTGCAGTACAGCTTGTATATACTTTCTTTGCATCCTTACTGGATAAAATCTTAATGCCTGCTGTTCCGAAAAGAACACCTCCTGCGAAGATACCTGTCTTTTTCCAATTGATTTTCTTTAATGTCTTTAACATTTGTAGCCTCCTGTCCGCACATACTCCATGTGCTTTGTTTTTAGTTTAAGGTGTATTATAGTACCTAATTTTGACAATTGAAAGTGCTTTTTTCTTATTGAGAATTTTATTCAAAATAGTTATTTTTGCCGAACTTTTTTGCAGTTTTGACTCACGAAATAAGTCATCATTTCGTGTGTCAGACTAAGACCTTCCTCATCGTCCGGCACATCGTGATAATCGACCCATTCCGCCAGTGAAAGCTCCTCCTCCTCGAGCCGGATCGGAGCCTCCTTCGCCAGATCACAGAAAAAGCCCATCAGCAGATTCTGGTCAAAGCCCCACGGCTGACTCTTGTAATAACGGATGTTCTTCACCTCAAGTCCGACTTCCTCCATAACCTCACGTCGCACCGTCTCCTCCGCCGTCTCGCCGATCTCCGTAAATCCGGCGATCAGCGCGTAGCGTTTGTACTCGCGGTCGGCATATTTTGTCATCATGATACGATCCCCGTCGATCAGTCCGATGATGACTGCGGGCGCGATCTTCGGAAAGACCAGATTGCCGCAGGACGGACACCGGAGCATGCGCTCCTTCTTATCGTGCACGAGTTCATGCGCACACCGTCCGCAGAAGCGGTTGTCCCGATACCACACAAACAGATGCCAGCCAGTCGTCGCCGCATACACTTTCTCCTTCGGGTGCATCCTTCTTATGGAAAAAAGCGTGTGATACGAAAAGCCGTCGATTATGGCATCCTCCGGAACCGCCGTCAGAAAATACTCCTCATCTCCCATCGAAAACAGATAGACACACGGAGGGATGTCCTGCTTTCTTTCCTTATAATATGTGCACAATCGTTCATATGTGATAAACGTCATTCCGTCCGCATCGCCTTTTTCATCCAGAAACACCGTGCGGCTGCCGTATGCCAGCATCCGGCAACCAGCCTTAGGCTTTTTATCATAAAACTCATTCCGCAGACGAAGCGGTGCAATATCCTGTATCATAATCTCATCTCACTTTCTCTCTTATTGTAGTAATTCTAACAAAATTCGTCAAATCACTTTTTGCCCTTGACACGAGTCCGAACTCAGACTATACTAGCTCAAGTACGAAATCGGACTCAAATATTGACCGACACAAAAATTTAGATAACACGGAGGTTTTATGTCAAAAGAAGAAACAGGAAAGCCGTATATCAGCGCTCCCCTGCAGGAGTTTAACCGCATACATAAGAAATCCAATGAGATCTATCATAATATTGCACTCCGGCTTGGTTTATCCAACAGTGCATTTGATATTCTCTATTCCATCTGCGAGCTGGGTGACGGCTGCCTTCAAAAAGATATCTGCGCCGCGACCTTTATTCCAAAACAGACTGTCAACTCTTCCATCCGCCAGATGGAGACTGCCGGATATCTGACCTTATCCTCCGGCAAGGGACGCAGCATGCACATCAGTCTGACCGATGCGGGAAGAAAGCTTTTAGAACAGACCATCCATCCGGTTTTACAGATTGAAAACGATGCATTCTGCTGCATGAGCGAGGAAGAATGTCAGCAATTGATCGCCCTGACGCGGCGTTACACGCAGGCATTAAATGAAGCATCTCTGAAATTATTACATACAAGTGAGGAAATAAAACTATGAAGATCCAGTTATCGGAACATTTTACATTTAAGAAACTGATACAGTTTGTACTGCCGTCCATCATCATGATGATCTTTACCTCGATCTACAGTGTCGTGGACGGACTGTTCGTATCCAACTATGCCGGAAAGACGGCACTTGCAGCGATCAACCTGATCCTGCCGCTTCTGATGGCACTCTCCGCACTCGGTTTCATGATCGGAACCGGTGGCAGCGCGATCGTTGCAAAAACGCTCGGTGAAGGAAAGAAAAAGGAAGCCAACGAATATTTTTCGATGCTCGTCTACATCACACTCGGCGGCGGTATCGTTTTAGCGATCCTCGGTGCAATCGTCGTTCCGTTTATCGCGACCGCACTCGGCGCAACCGGAGAACTGCACCGCGACTGTGTCATCTATGCACGCATCACCTTCATCTCGATGCCGGCATTCATGCTGCAGAACGTCTTCCAGAGTTTCTTCGTCGCAGCGGAGAAGCCAAAGCTCGGACTCGGCGTCATCGTTACCGCAGGACTGACGAACATAGTTCTCGATTACCTGTTTGTCGGCGTACTCGGCTACGGACTCGTCGGTGCCGCATGTGCGACCGTCTGCGGCGAGCTGATCGGAGGCTTTTTCCCGGTTCTTTATTTTGCCCGCAGAAATTCCAGCCTGCTCCGGCTCGGAAAGACGCATTTTAACGGGGCGATCCTCCGCAAGACCTGCACGAACGGTTCTTCCGAGCTGATGACGAACCTCTCAAGTTCGATCGTAAATTCGCTCTACAATATTCAGCTCATGAATCTGGTCGGACAGGACGGTGTCGCAGCGTACGGTACGATCATGTATGTCAACTTCATCTTTCTGGCGATCTTCTTCGGCTACTCTATCGGCAGTGCGCCGATCGTCAGCTACCATTACGGAGCCGGCAACCATTCGGAGCTTAAGAATCTGTTCAAAAAAAGCCTGACGCTGATCAGCTCGTGGGCAGTCATCCTCGTGGTGTTTGCGCAGCTTCTTGCCCATCCGCTGTCCAAGCTTTTTGTCGGATACGATGCCAACCTTCTTGCGATGACCGAGCACGGATTCCGCATCTATGGTATCATGTATCTGATCGCCGGATTTAATATCTTCGGATCATCGTTCTTTACGGCATTAAACAACGGCGGTGTCTCCGCAGCGATCTCTTTCCTGCGCACGCTCCTGTTTCAGATTGCCGCAGTACTGCTGCTTCCGATGATTTTCGGTATCAACGGCATCTGGAGTTCCATCTCCGTTGCCGAACTTCTGACACTGTGCGTGACCGTGACCTTCTTTATCACACAGCGGAGAAAATACCACTACGCATAAATTTACCAGTCATACATTTGCGCTGCGCACGTTCATACATAAGAATCAGCTGCGTGCGTTCATCTCCATGTCAAGCACAAGCGAAGTGTTCGGCAAGGGATTTACGTCCATCTGATATAAAAATTTAACGCCCGACCGTTGATTGGCCGGGCGTTCTCTATGATTTCTTTCGCATATTTTCAATGAGTGCATACACTTCCGGATTCTTTTCCTTCAAATGTTCATCCAACATATGACGTCTCTGCATAAACCGTTCCGCAAGTTCCGGGTGTTCCCTGGCAATACGCTCGTGCACTTCCCTTCGGTGTGCCTCGATGTGTGCCGCCAGTGTCTGCTCGTCCTTGCCGGAAATATGTACGATCTCCTTTAAGTGTTCCTCGAGATGTTCCAGCCACTCATCCTCATCCAGCTCCTCCATGTGTGACCAGCGACCATGCAAAAGTTCCTCCACATCACCCGTCTTTTTGAGCTGTTCGATCTGTAAGCGGATCTGCTTTTCGATCTGCTCCTCCGACTCACTTCCGAATGCCCAGACAAGTTCCTGCACGCGGTTGTCCGCGCGTTTTCTCGATGCGCTTCGCGTCTCGTTATCCACACCGTCGAGCGGATACGGTCGGTGAATCCCCATATCTTTGAGTGCAATGTGAATCGTCCTGCGCACACAGCCTTCCTCGATCAGATACCCGAGCCCAAGCTTCCTGAGCTGCTCATTGACCGCCGCAATGTGCTCGGTCATATAGAATCGGATTCCGCGCTCCTTTAAGGAACGATACAGGATTTCCAGCCGGTCCGCCGCGGTAATATCAATGCTTCCGATTCCACTCGCATCTATGATCACCGCCTTTGTATCTTCCGTAATATGGCTTTCGATATCACTCTGTAAGACACCGACATTGGCAAAAAACAGATTGCTGCTGAACCGGTAAATAACCACCGAAGATACGGCATGAATCTGGCTGCTCTCCTTCAGATCACGAAAATGGCTGTGTCCCGGCTGAATCCCCAAGAAACAGCGTGCAGGCTTTGCCGTGCGAATGATCATCTCCGTAAACGATAAAATAATTCCGATCAATACGCCGTTGATCGTGCCAAGCAGCAGCACGCCGACAAACGCACCGACAAAGATGAAAAACTCCGTTCTCGACACCTTCCAGAGTCTTGCCGCCAGTTCAAACTCTGTTGCGCCCAGAAGTGCCGAGATCACGATCGCCGTCAACACCGGAACCGGAAGATACCCGATAAATCCAGTTCCGAAGAGAAGAACCGCGATCATCGAAATTCCAGCCACGATTCCTGTAAGCTGTGTCTTCGCCTGGTACTGCTCGCCCATCGCCGTGCGCGATACCGAACCGTTGATCGGACAGCAGCCTGTAAGTGCCGCCAGAAGATTTCCCATCGAAAAAGCTAAAATTTCCTGGTTATCATCAATCTGATATCCGTTCTTCTGCGCAAAGTTGTTCTCCGCGAGAAGTGTCTCCGCCATGATCACGACCGCCACCGACAGGCTGACCGTGATGGCCTCCTTCATCGGGATCAGCGTCAGATCCGGGAACCGCCACGCTGGAAGCCCCGGCTCGACACTGCTTAATTTATGCACGCCCCACGCTTCCATCGAAAGAAAACGCGTCATGAGTGCGCCTGCCGCCATCAGGATGACTGCAAACGGCACCTTCGGCCAAAGCTTTTTCGCTGCAAGAAGAATTACAAGTGACACCAGCCCGAGCAGCAGAGACGGGATATTAAGATCCGGCAGCGTCCTTACAATATGCTCCGCCAGTTCCGGCAATTCTCCGGTTCCTGCCGTCCCGCCCATCAGCTTCGGAAGCTGCATAAGGATGATCGTCGTACAGATTCCGGTAATGAATCCTCCCATCACAGGCGCCGAGATGTAATTGACGAGTTTTCCGGCTTTCATCAGATAGAATGCAAGAAGCCAGACCGCCACAAGAAGTGTCAGTTCCGGCACCACCGACAGTGCTTCCCTTGAACCGCTCTCGATATTCAGATTCAAAAGTGCCGCCCCGACAAGCGCCGCCGGAGCTGCATCCACGCCGAAGATGAACTGCGGCGATGTGGAAAACAGCGCAAATGCCAGTATCGGAAATACCGATCCGTACAATCCATATACCGCCGGAAGTCCCGCAATCTGCGCGTATCCCATCGAGATGGGAATGGAGACCGCCATAATGATGATTCCCGCGAGAATGTCCTTCGGAAAATTTTCTTTTTTATAATCACGCAACGTATGTAAAATGCGAATCTTCATGGTTCTTTTTCCTTCCGCTTTTATTCTCAACACTAAAATTTTCACTCTGCCAATAACGTTACAATGTGCGAAGATAATCTCTGCTCAGCGCGATCACATCCTCAAGAATCCGCAGATTCTCCAGCACATCACCAACCTCGAGCGAATGATTCGCATTCTCATATTCATACAACGGAATCTTCGCTTCGGCACACAGCTCCTTGATCTCGCCATCTTTCACCCACGGATCTGCCGTGCCGGTAAATGCGATCCCAGCGCGCGGCGCAAAATCAAACGTCTGTGCCAGCGGCGTGTACCAGATATTCTTCACCTCTATCGAGTGGCGCATCGCATAGGCTGCTGCCACCGCAGTTCCGATGCTTTTGGAAACAAACAGGATTTCTTCGTATCGATGCCACTCTACATCTTCCAGCTTTTTTTCTGCCTGTCCGTAAAGGATTTCCCCAACCTCACGCATTTTCTTATCGTTTCCGCGGATGTTATCCGCCTTGCATGTATAACTCAGATTGATCACTTCGTCGTATCCCGCCTGCTTCGCCGCTTCCCGTGCAAAATACAGGATCGGCTTGTCACAGTGGTATCCAATTCCCGGAAAAAATACCGCCAGTTTCATTTTTCTACCTCCAGCTCTGCAAACGGCACCACCGCAGGCTGACCGCTCCGATGCTCCCCGATCATCTTCTCCATCCACACCATATCATACCATTGGTCGAATTTGTAGCCGCTGTCGTGAAAACAGCCGACCATCCGATAGCCCAGACGCTCGTGAAAATGTACACTGTCCATCGTCAGATGTTCGTCCTCCTCACGCGGATAGGCGATGCACGCATTGACGTTCAGAATGCCCTGCAGCTTCAAAAGGCGCTCCAGTTCATCATACAGCTTCCGTCCGATACCGAGGCGCTTGTACTCCATTCCAACGTAAATGGAGGTCTCCACCGACCAGTCATACGCCGGACGATCCTTAAACGTACCCGCATACGCATAGCCGACCAACACACCGTCAAGTTCTGCCACAAGATACGGATACCGTTTCAGTGTGTGCCTGATCCGCTCACGAAACTCTTCCACGGTAGGCACTTCGTACTCAAAAGTGATCGCCGTCTGCTTCACATATGGTGCATATAAGTCTAACAAAGCCCTCGCATCATCCTCTGTCGCATCCCTCACTGTAATCTCTTTTCCCATTTGTATCTCCTTCTTTCCTTACCGGTAATAACAATTCTGCGAGCATCTCCCCGTAAAAAGCGCCGCTTTCATTCTTTTTTGGTACGCATCGCTTCCCGCCCCGCGCGTTTCTTCCAATATGTCCAGAGCCTTACGCGTCTGCCGGATGTCCCGCATCATACTTTATCTTTATGACTGTCTCCGAGTTCTTCATACCACAGGTTCCGCTGACTTGCAAAATCCATAGTAATCTGTTCATCCCACTTTGCCGGATAACCGGTGTAATCCTCCGCCAGCGCCGCATCATCCTGCTCCAGTTTTCTCATTACATAGTGGGAATACTGCGCGTCCAGTTTGCGCACCGACGATCTGTACGCTTCATCATCAACCTGAAAAGTATAGATAACACAGAAAGCCTCCTGCCTGCACGTATACCGCACAGGGGCAGGAAGCATCCGATTCTATTCTTCATAATAAATTTTATCTTTTTCCAGCAGGACACCGACGCCATCCTTCACTTCGCCGATGCAGACGGAGCAATTCTTCGGCACACCGCCGCGCCAGATGTCCGTCTTGTCCTCATAAAAATTAGCAATCAGACAACGGCTCGCAGCTCCGTGCGTGGAGATTAAAATATTGGCATCTTTGTATGCCTCATTCTTGATCAGAGACTGGTAAAAATCTGCCGTGCGCTCCAAGACATCACGGAACGATTCTCCACCCGGAGCCTTCGGGCAATTGTAAGGATCATAAAAAAATTTATCCGCAAATTCTTCCGACACAATTTCACTGTGTCTTACCGATTCACCTTCCCACTTTCCAAACGACATCTCTATGATCCGCTTGTCCGTGATCATCGGAATCTCGCGTCCGGCGAGCACCAGTTCCGCGGTCTGTCTTGCTCTCATCAGCGGACTTGAGATCACCAGATCAAACTCGATATCTTTCATTCCTTCCCCGGTCAGTTCCGCCAGACGGATGCCGTCCGCATCCAGCATAATATCCTTTCGGCCCTGCAGCTTTTTCGCTTTGTTCCAAGACGTCTCTCCGTGCCTGATTATATATAATTTCATCTTCTGTCACCTCGTATTTCATTCGCTTATTCGTAGCAATACCCCTTCGCACGCATTTTCTCACCGGTCGCGATATAATGTTGTGCACTCTCCTCGAGGTGTGCAATCTCCTCCCCGGTGAGCTGCCGCGTCACCTTCGCCGGCCGTCCCATCACCATACTTCCGTCCGGAATCGTCTGATTTTCAAGCACAAGAGCGCCTGCCGCAACAAGGCAGTTCTTTCCGATCACGCTTTTGTTCATCACAATCGCACCCATTCCGATCAGGGTATTGTCGCCGATCCGACATCCGTGAATGATCGCATTATGCCCAACCGTCACATGATCACCTAAGATTGCAGGATCGACCTGCGATGTGTGGATCGTACAGTTGTCCTGTATGTTTGTGCCCTCACCGATGATGATCTTGTTGTCGTCACCGCGCAGTACCGCACCAAAAAGCACCGTGCTCTGCGCTCCGATGCTGACATCTCCGATCACAACCGATTCTTTTACGATATTCGCTGATTTTGCAATTGTTCCACATGAATCTAACATTTCTTATTATCCGCCTCCAGATTAAACGAATTTCCCTGTGTTATACTCTCAATTGATAGTATACCATATTGATAACCGATTCACTACCCAAACGCCCAAACAAACAGAATGTACCGAATTTTATCCATGATCTAATCTTCGACTCCGGCCAGTTCCGTCATCTTCTCTTTCGCAAAATGATTGAAAAAGGCGATCACACGTCCCACACCGATCACGGACAAAATGGTTCCCAGCCCGATTCCCGTCAGGGTTAAAGCCAGAAGCAGCAATCCTGTAATATAGAACGCTGCCCGGTAAATGATCTGCTTTTTCATTTGTTAAAACCTTCTTTGTATAATCTTGCATACAGTATAACACAAAAACGCCGCGAAGCGAATTTTTCTTCATTCGCCCCGCGGCCGGTTTCTTCCGATTGCTGTTGCAGCCCGGATTTTATTTATTTTGAAGCTTCCTTGTCTGTAATCTGTGTGATCTTCTGTGTCTTCATGTTATAGCGGTAATAAAGCTGATCACCGTCTGCCGGTACCTCAATATAATCGATGTTCTTCCTGCTGACTTTCTGAAGCATAACATATCCGTTTTTATCGGCTGCACTTGCTTTAAAAAGGGTCTCGACGTTCTCACCGTTTTGATCGCATCTGCAGACACTCATATTACGAATGCTTCCGTCTTTCGGATACTTCGAATAATAGATCATGCCATCCACAAACTGTGCCTGTGTGATATGCTTACCGATCGTCTTCACTTTCTGAAGTCCCTTGTCTGTAATCTTGTAGATATACTGTGTGAGCGGCGAGATATCGGTCGGCTGATAATCGGCAGTAATCAATGTCTTTCCTGATGCGTCCATAATAACAAAATCCGTCTTGAGTTTCTTATATTTTGCGGTCTTCCAGTTGTAAGTATACAGATCTCCGTCTCCGGCACCTTTGATCCTGTTCAGATAGATGGTCGTTCCGTACACATTGCCGATGCTGTAACTGCCATCATCTTCCATATTTAACTGAAATGTCTTTAACAGTTTTGTCTTGCCGGACTTCACGTTCTTTAAATACAGATTCTGTTTGGTGTAGGCCTTGTTGGATTTTAAATAAACCTTATTCGTTCCGTTGGACCAGACGGTCTGATTATTTTTGGTGGTTGTTCTCTCATAAGCTGCACTCTTTGCCTCTACTGTAGTTGCGGAAAAAAGGAAACCACAAACAAGCACTGCACAAAGCGTTGTAATCAATTTCTTCATAATTTAGTTCCTCCTTTAAGCATTGTCTGCTTTATCCTGTAGCTATGTTCTAGCACTCTTTTACAAGCAATGCAATAGGGTTAAGAAAACCCTAAGAAATGTCACGGTTCTGTAACAATCCTTAGGGCTTTTTCTTAATATTTCACAGTATTATTCCGCTTTCTTCTCGAAGGTGTCGGCGACTTCACCGAGCAGCTTACGGATCTCAAGATGCTGCGGACATACACGCTCACAGCCACCGCATCCGATGCACTCACTCGCCTTACCGTGTCCGTTGGCAGTCAGAACCGAACCATAATAGTAATCCATATTCCAGTCCTTGAACACATTCTTGGAATTCAGGCATGCAAACACATCCGGAATCAGAATGTTCTTCGGACAGTGGTTCTCATCCACACAATAATGACATGCCGTACAAGGGATCATATCAAGATTATGGAATACCTCCGTCACTTTCTCTACCGCTTCCTTCTCCTTCTCATTGAGCGGCTTAAAATCCTTCATATATGAAAGATTATCCTTCATCTGCGCCATATCGCTCATGCCGGATAAGACAACCTTCATTCCGTCAAAGCCGGCCGCATAACGAATCGCATAACTTGCATTCGACATCTGTGTGCCTTCGGCAGCATTCAGATCATCGTAGATCTTCTGTGCGTCAGCGGGAAGCTTCACAAGACTTCCTCCCTTGACCGGTTCCATAACAAGTACCGGCTTGCCATGCTTTCTGCAGACTTCGTAAACCTTGCGGCTCTCCACCGACTGATCTTCATAATCCAGATAGTTAAACTGGATCTGTACGATTTCCACCTGTGGATACTCCGTTAAGATCTGATCCAGGACGGCAGCCTTGTCGTGGAACGAGATACCGAAGTGACGGATCCTGCCTTCCTCGCGCAACTGTAAAGCCGTCTCATAAGCTCTGCATTTCTTAAACTTTTCAAACTCGGCCGCGTTCTGTGCATGCATCAGGTACACATCAAAGTAATCGACACCGCACCACTCGAGCTGATTGGCAAAGAACGGACGAATATCCTCCTCTTTCTGAAAATACATACCGGTCAGCTTGTTGACAAGCAGATACTTATCGCGCGGATAACGGCTCGTCAATCCCTCGCGCAGCGCAAGCTCCGACTTACCGTCCAGGTATCCGTGTGCCGTATCAAAATAGTTAAATCCTTCTTCCAGAAACAGATCAACCATCTGCTTGAACTGCTCCATATCCACCTCTCCGTCGATCATCGGAAGGCGCATACAGCCAAAACCAAAATTTTTTTTAATCTCCGTAAATGTGTTATCCATCGTGTAATCCTCTCTTCCCACGCTTCTCCCTGTCCGGATGCTCTCAACTTCCGGACACTCCGATTGGGTTTATTGTAACACATTTTTTAACGAAAATAAATTGTATTTATCCAGCTTACGGATACGCTTCGAGAACATAAAGCTTACGAGCACCGATACGATCAGCACAAATTAGTCTTCACTAACCACAATAACGTATTTGATAGGGAAAAGGAAGAGTTTGACAAAAAAAATCAAAATATACTAAATTCAGGCAACGACATTCCCTTTTCAAGGGACTAGTATGGATTTAACATATATCGTGTTATTGGGGGGATTTATAAGTAATGTTACACATTCGATTAAAAAAGGATTCAAAAGCGGACCGTTTCTTAAGCAGACAGCTTACGACCCGATATTTTACCTATCAACAGATATTTGCGATGCTGCTGCCGTTGATCCTGGATCAGTTTTTCATCAGCATCATCTCGCTTTTGACAAGTGCGATGGTCAGTTCCTCCAGCCAGGAATCCGTTTCTGCGGTCAGCCTTGTAACTCCGGTCTATCAGATGATCTATGCGATCTACAGTGCGATCTCATCTGCGGGAACGGTCATCATTGCCCAGTATAAAGGACACGGTGACGAGGAGAAGATGAAGAAAGCTGCCGGACAGATCGTCAGTTTTACCTTCTGCACCGCGGTGGTCTTTTCCACCATTCTTGTGATCTTCGCCGGACCGCTCGTGCGCGCAATGTTTGCCGGGGCAGATGAACTGATCATCACGAAAGCAACCGATTATCTGATCGGCTGTGCACTGTCATTTATCTCGCTCTCCCTGTATCTTGGAGGTTTTGCAGTCTTCCGCGGCGTCGGCGAGACGAAGATCTGCCTGCGCCTCTCCATGATCATCAATCTGCTGCACCTGTTTGCAAGCTTTGTGTTCATCAACCTGATGAACCTTGATATCATAGGAACCGCACTCTCCCTGAATCTGGCAAGATTGGTCGGTGGTGTGATGGCAATGTATTTTCTGTTATATAAGAAAAGTCCCCTTCGCATCCGCATGCGTGATCTGTTTTGTGTTGACTGGGAGATGTTAAGATCCGTGATCCACACAAGCCTTCCGTTCGCCTTGGAACAACTCTGTTTCAACGGTGGCGGTATCATCGTCTCGATGTTTGTCGTGAAGCTCGGAACACCAAGCGTTGCGGCGAATGCGGTAAGCAATTCCACGCTCTACGTCTTCTATGCGATGGGACAGGCTGTTGTCAATCTGTGCGTAACCGTTGTCGGACAATGCATCGGTGCACAGGACAAGGATATGGCCAAACGATACGGTAAGAAGATGGTATGGCTCGGTGAGGTTCTGATCCTGCTGGCACTGGCCGTCTTACTTCCGTTCTTAAATCCGATCCTGCGCCTTTTTCAGGCTCCGGAGAATACATTGGGGCAGATCTATATTCTGCTTGCGATCGCATTCGTGCCGATGGCATTGTTCTGGTCAACCTCGAACGTATTGCCGAATGTGCTGCGCGCTGCCGGTGATGTAAATTTTGCTTCTTATGTCTCACTTGCAACCATGTGGGTATTCCGCGTCGGACTCAGCTACGTGGTATCCATCCGGATACACGTCGGTATCAACGGTGTCTGGATCTGTATGGGACTTGAGTGGTTTGTCCGAAGTATCATCTTTCTACTCCGCTTCCGCTCTGGAAAATGGCTGAAACAAAAAACAATTGTGGAAACTTCGGCCCCCGCATGATAAACTATAATCAATAAAGATATCTTTGAGAGATTGGAGTGATATATCAATGCAGATCAATTGGAGTGTTTACCAACAGGACATAGACGCACTCAAGAAACTCTGGGAAGCCGCCCACCTTGATGAATTGACGAAACTCTTTAACCGGTACGGAATGAAAACCTGGATCACTCAGAAACTGAATGAGAAATCCGAAGATGATCAGGCTGCCATGCTTGTAATTGATATTGATAATTTCAAATATGTAAATGATACATTCGGACATATGCTCGGCGATGCACTTCTTGTCGACATTGCCGAAATGATCTGTGGCTTATTTGCGGAAAGCTTCTTCTGCGGACGCATCGGTGGCGATGAATACCAGATCTTTGCTTTAAATGTTCCGAAGGAAGTCATCTGCGAGAAGGCTGACACGCTCTGCCGTCAGATCAAAGCAAAATACGAGAAGGAACACCAGAACTACAATATTTCGATCAGCATCGGAATCGCCTTTTCCGGCAACGGACGTGGACAGGACTATGCAGATCTGTATAAGATGGCGGATCTTGCGCTCTATCAGGCGAAATCGGAAGGCAAGAACGGTTACATGTTATACGGCAGCACCACGCCGCATCCGGCATCCTGCTCCAACCGGCTCCGCGGGCAGAATCAGGTTGTCCAGCTCGGTGACAGCGGATTCTCGCCGACGAAAGTTCTGCTTGATGCCGTCATCGATGAGCTTGCGCGGCACGACGATCCAAAGACAACGATCGAGACGATCGCCAGGATGATCGTTGACACATTCGATGTCACGCGCGCCTATGCCAGCTGCTACACGAAGGACGAGATGCACATCGGCAAATCCTACTTCTACTCGCAGACGAGTGACAACAACATCACACCGAACCTCAAGATGTCCGGCCGCGAATACGAGGCAAAATGCTTCAACAGTGACCACATCTTCTTCTGCACCGATATCGAGCAGTCGGTGGAACCGGTCAAAAGCGAGTTGAAGCGCATGGGTGTCCAGACACTGCTGCAGATCCTCATCCACAAGGACGGCAAAATCATCGGCACGCTCGGCATCAACAACTGTGGCTACAAACGCCTCTGGCTGCAAAGTGAGATTGAAGTCATGCACACGATCGCCAAACTGATGACGAATACCATTCTCGAGCTGCAGGAGCAGACGGAAGCGGAGTTACATGCGAATGAACAATAGAACGGATACAAAAAGTGGGCAAACTTTATTTAGCAACCGTCGAGGCGATAAACTCGAACTCCCCCCGGAGTTTTACCTCCCCAAACTGATCCGGCAGAATAAAATGATCTCCCTTTTTCACTTCTGTTCCATTCAGTGTTCCGTTACCTTCCACTACACTGACGATCAAGAACGGGAACTCCTGTTCAAACGATGCCATGCCATCCACTTTCTCGTGAAACACCTGATAATACTTGCATTCGATCAGCTTCTGTAAAACATTTACCTTTGCATCACCGGTCTGGATCATACAATCCGAAAGTGGAGCTGCCGGAACCGTAATCACATCAAGACTCTGCTTGATATGTAACTGACGAGGCTTTCCGTTCGAAAGTCTGTCATAATCGTATACACGATAGGTAATATCACTGTTCTGCTGCGTCTCAAGAATGGTAATTCCACCTTTGATTGCATGCACAGTTCCCGGATCGATCTGGATAAAATCGCCTTTTTTTACCGGCACCTCACGGATCAGCTTGCTCCATTGTCCGTTTTCGACCATATACTTCAGCTCCTCATGTGAGGTGGCATTATGACCGACCACAAGTTTTGCGTCCGGCTTGCAGTCTAAAATATACCAGCACTCCATCTTGCCGAGGGAACCATTCTCATGCGCAGCTGCATAGTCATCGTTCGGATGTACCTGAATGCTCAAATCATCCTTCGCATCAATGATTTTGATCAAAAGCGGGAAAACATCACCCTTAACATTCCCGAACAACTCCCTGTGTTCCTTCCACAGATCCGACAATTTCACTCCCTGATATGTTCCGTTTGCGATCGTACACGTTCCGTTCGGATGCGCTGCAACACCCCAGCACTCCCCGATATCGTCGCCGTCGATCTTATATCCGTACTC
>CAVHWG010000123.1:43977-47644 GCA_963639645.1 Firmicutes bacterium TM09-10
TTCCGCCCCAGATATTATGGGTAAACACCGGATTCATAAATAAAATTTCTCTGTTATCGTTCATATGTACTCCTCTCTCATCCATTGTCTTTCGAAGATGCAATCACGGACACCAGATCAAATGAACTGAGCATCGACGCATCCCCCGAAATCAGACGAATCTCCAATGTATGTTTCCTGCAAAAGCCGTGCACCAGTACCGGTGTGCCTTTTCCATTGTTTGAATACAGGAAATGATGTACACGCGGGCTGTTTACTCTGCGGCATACTTCCTCAATGGAACTATCCCAGTTTTCGTTATGTTCCAATATTGTGGTCGTTAATATAAAAGTTGCCTTTGGATATAACCGCATCAGATGTTCCAAAAATTTTTGATAGTGAAATCTCCAATTTTGGGCGCACTTTCCCTGACAGTCCTCCTTCATGTAATCATTTGGATGGCTGTCATTCTGCCCGAAAGCCAGAATTACAACGTTTGGTGTGTACTTCGAAAAATCCCACTGCTTTACAGCACTCAGATCCGGGTTATATTCAATTTTGTCGTAACAGGATTCTATACCGAGATAATCAGGTCCATGAAACCAGCCTGTTCGGTCTTTCTTTTGGGAGGCGGGGGCGGTGCAAGCACCGACGCCCCTTGATCTAACTCAAATCCTCCGAAAGTAACGATGTGACAGGCATCCATTCTTTTAAATAGTTGGAGGGTATGTTCCGCATCCTCAAGGTCATCTGCAATCTGGTAAGTATGCATCTCCTCATCGGATGCGAGTATGAATTGGCTCTGTCTGCCATCTAATATATATCCCATTCGGCTCGACCAGTACGCTCGTTTGTCTGCCAGCCTGACTGCGATGCTTTTTCCGGTAAACTGGATAAACACCGAACTAGCAGCATATACAAACACGGGCGCTTTCGGATCATCAAAATCGATTCTTCCACAATACTGCAATCGTTTGTCGTCCGATGAAATATGCATGTTATCGCCTTCCGATCTCAGTGTCTGTGGTTGTCACAACACTATTCTCCTTGATGTAGCTGACGATCTCATCCAGTTTTGTAAATGCAAGGCCGACATAACTGTCTGCCGCACCGTAGTAGATTGCGATCTTACCGGATGCACTGTCATGGATCGTTGCACATGGGAAGCATACATTCGGGACGAATCCGCGTTCCTCGTACCACTCTTCCGGTGTGAGAAGGAAGTTCTCGCAGCGATACTTGACAATGGAAGGATTATCAATATCTAAGATTGCTCCGCCGATGGAGTACACATAACCGTTACAGGTTCCGGATACACCGTGGTAGAACAAAAGCCAGCCTTCCGAAGTCTCGATTGGAGCAGCTCCGCCGCCGATCTTTAAGGATTCCCACCATTCGTTGCCTTTGCCCATCACATGTCTGTGCTTGCCCCAATATACCAGATCCGGGCTCTCACTTAAGAAAATATCTCCAAACGGTGTATGTCCACTGTCGGACGGACGCGAAAGCATCATAAAGTTTCCATTTATTTTTCTAGGGAACAGCACGGCATTGCGGTTAAATGGGAGGAACGGATTTTCGACACGAGTAAACGTTTTAAAATCTGTTGTTTTTGCCATACCGATTGCTGCCCCGTAGAAATCCTGACACCAGATAATATCGTAGGTATCTTCTACTTTAACGAGTCGTGGATCATAAGCATAAACCGGCATAAAAGGCTTACCCTCTTCATCCACAAACGGGATCTTGTTTTCTTCAAAATTCCAATGAATCGCATCCTCGCTTCTTCCGAGATAAATATATGGTATACCATTGGTCTGCTCGCCTCGGAATACCCCGATGAAGCCATCTTCGTAAGGCATTACCGCACTGTTAAAAATTCGTGCCACACCTTTGACCGGATTTCTTCCGATGATCGGGTTCTCACTATATCGCCAGATTGGCGCTCCGTTAAACTCTTTGTCCGGTCTCTCCTGCCAAGGAACGTTTGGAACCGGCGCTGTAAGCATCTTTACTTCACTCATATCAGTTCTCCTTTATGTTTACTGTTTACTCAAATATTCTAAATTTTTCCTGATCAGATCGCATCTTAGCTGCACGCACAGCACGCTTCTTCCAGGATCGCCTGGTGTGTTGAACACATAATCGATAAGCCGATTGATCGTTGTGGTTGCCACATGCATTCTCGTATCCGATGATGCATAGTAGATAAAGACTTCGTTCTTGTCATTAACGATCGCACCATTGGTAAATACAACGTTTGACACATCGCCGACTCTCTCCTCGCCTCTCGGTCCGATCAGAAGTCCGGACGGCTCTGCGATCACCTTGGACGGATCGTTTAAATCCGTTGCAAAAGCATAGATGACATAGCGCAGACCCGCTGCTGTATTTCTGACACCATGTGCGATATGAATCCATCCCCGATCGGTCTTGATCGGTGTCGCACCGGCACCGTTCTTTGCCTCTGTAATCGTGTGATACTTGCGGATGCTCGTCATCTTTTCCTCATCGATGACCGCATGGGTAATATCCTCACAAAGTCCGAATCCGATACCGCTTCCGCTTCCCGTATCGATGAAATCGTCCATCGGACGGGTGTAAAAAGCATACTTTCCGTCCACAAACTCCGGATGAAGAACAACATTCCTCTGCTGCGGGGAACGAAGTGTCTTTAAATTCTCCAGACGCTCCCAGTGCTTCAAATCTTTTGTTCTTACAATTCCAGCTGCTGCAACCGCTGCTGACAGATCGTTCACACTTGTATCCTTGCTCTCGGAGCAGAACACACCGTAGATGTATCCATCCTCATGCTGTGTCAGCCGCATATCATATACATTGGTCTCCTCCGGACATACATCGTCCAGAAGGATCGGATAATCCCAGAAACGGAAATTGTCGATTCCGTTATCGCTCTCAGCCACGCCGAAGAACGATTTTCTGTCATTGCCCTCAATGCGGGCAACCAGATAATATTTCCCGTTCAGATAAATGGCTCCGGAATTCATGACTGCGTTGATACCAAGACGTTCCATAAAGAATGGGTTTGTCTCAGGATTTAAGTCATATCTCCATGTAAGCGGGATCATATCTCTTGTGAGAACGGGATTGACATAACGGTCAAATACGCCGTTATAAAAATCGCTTTTTTCATTTTTCCGCGAAAGCAGCTTCTCCTGCTTTGCAAGTTCTACATAATATCTGTCATGCATCAGCTTAATCTCCTTATTACTTCCATGCACATTCTGCCGTTGTGATACGGGCACTTCCACGGCTCGACGATCGGTTCTCCCTCCACCGGACTTCCGTCCTGTCGCACGAGCCAGAACCACTCGGATCCCGGACGCTTATCGATCACATGATCTTTGATAAACTGCCATGCTGCCTCGGCTGCTTCTTTATATTTCAGCTTAGTCGGATCCTTTTCATATCCGTTTAAGAAACCGACAACCGTCTCTGCCTGTACCCACCATACGCGATTGGTGTCCACGACACCCTTGTCGCATTCGTTGGAAAGGGAGTGTCCGTCGAATGCGACATTGTAGATATTCTCCGTCAAAGCTTTCGTAATCGGTGTAATTCTTTGTGTATAAGAATCATCACCAAGCACTTCAAGACTTCTGTCCATCAGCCACGCCGTCTCGATGTCGTGTCCATATGAGTGCAGATCTATCATGCTGTTATAATT
>CAVHWG010000123.1:47654-52381 GCA_963639645.1 Firmicutes bacterium TM09-10
AATTTTTGTCAAAGAACACTTCCTGCCGCTTCAGCGTCGGGTTATATACCTTGTCCGCAAATGTATCCATGATCCATCTTAAGCGGCTGCCTACTTCCTCGTCACCAGAAACACGATACAGCTCGGTATATGCTTCCAGCACATGCAACAGTGTGTTCATCGTTTTTTCTGCCAGGACTCCGTTCTCGGATAACTTCTCGTTGGATTCCGGCTGAAAATCTCTTGTAAACGCTTCAAGATAGCCCTGATCATCAGTGCATTTTTCCTCGATCATCTTATAAAGCGCTCTTGCGAGATCCAAAGCTTCCTGCTTTCCGGACGCTTCATAATAAGAAGAAAGCGCATAGATGCAGAATGCCTGATTGTATGTATGTTTCGTTGTATCAAGCGGTGTACCGTCATATTTCATCGACCAGTAGATTCCACCATATTCCGGATCAATGCAATGTTCCTTCAGGAATGCATAACCGTGGTCAGCCTCCTCAAGCAGACTTTTGTCTTTCAGAAGCGTATACGCATTGGAGAAAAACCATGTAATACGACTGTTTAAAATACAGCCTTTTTCAGCTTTTTTATCCAGTTTCAGATCATAATCAAGGTAGCCGTAATATCCGCCGAACTCATCGTCTCTTAAATTTTTCCAAAACGGAATGATGACATCGGTCAAATGACTTTTTATTTCTTCCCTCATGTCCATATCGTTTTCCTCTTATCTTCTAAACTCTTAAATCAGCCCTTTACAGCTCCCGCCGTAATTCCACTGTAGATCTGTTTCTGGCAGCAGATAAATACAACCAACGCAGGGAAAAGTGAAATAATCACACCGGCACAGATCATATTGTACTGCGCACCCATAGGACCTACGAAGGTATACAGCGAAAGTGCCATAGTACGAATGCTCTTGTCTACCAGATACAAGCTTGCGGAATAGTACTCGTTGTAGATACCTACACCTTTTAAAATGCAGGCGGTAACGATTGCCGGCTTCAAAAGCGGAAGAATGATCTTCCAATAGATTGTCCAATAAGATGCACCATCCATGATTGCAGATTCATCCAGGGACTGGGAAATATTTTCCATGTACTGAATGAAAATGTAGATGGAAATAACGTCCGTTCCGCAACTCATAATGATATAGCCGTATAAATGGTTAACCAGATGGAAGTAACTCATGATGTTAAACACGGTTACCTGCATCGCTACTGCCGGAAGCAAAGATGCTACCATGAACAGGTTACGGATGAGTCCGTTTCCCGGGAATTTAAAACGATCCAGTACATAAGCCAGCTGTGTTCCGATAATAACTGAAACTATCAGCACGCAGACCATGACGATCACCGAATTGATAAATGCCCGCCCCATATTTGCAGTTGTAAATGCGTTAATAAAGTTATCAAAGTTCAAAAAGCTCTTCGGCAGTGTCATAACCGATGTGGACTGATACTCAGCCTTTGTCTTGAACGCCGTGATCACACAGCTTGCGATCGGAATAACTGCTGCCAGTGAAAAGAAAATTAAGATCACGTATTTCACAATATCCCATACAATTGATCCAACGGAGAACTGTCTGCCTGATTTTGTCGTAATTGCTGCCATCTTACACCCCTCCTTTTTTCATTGCTTTTCTCTGTGCCTTTTCCTGTTTTAAGCGCGCTTTCTTTGCCTTGTATGACTCCTCATCGGAATCAGCCTCACGGAATACATACTTGAAGAACAGCTGCTGCAAGCCGGCACAGACCAGAATGATAATAAGTAACACAACCGCCATTGCCGATGCAAGTCCAACCTTCTGTGAGGTGTGTGCAATACGGTTCATGATTACAAAGTAAGTTCCGGTTCCGTTACCACCGTTTGTGATAACATATGGAGGCTCGAATGCACTCAGAGAACCTGTAATCGATAAAATAATATTTAACGTAACAATTGTTTTGATACTCGGCAGGATAATGTGTTTAAACTGCTGAAATCTATTTGCACCATCCAGTTCTGCCGCTTCGTAAAGCTGTGCATCTACTGACATGATTGCTCCGATAAACAGAACCATCATCTGTCCGAGATAACGCCATACGGAAGTTGCCACAAGAGACCAGTTATTGATTCTGGCATCTTTTAACCAATATGGAAGATTGTCTAATTGAAAGCCACACCATTGTAAAACGGTATCAAGTACAAATCCTCTGGTGTAAAAGAATTTGAAAATAAAACCAATTGCGATACCGCTGATCAGGTAAGGGAAAAACAAAACTCCCTTGAAGAGATTTCCGCCTTTTACTCTGAAACTCAGGATTGTTGCAAGAAACAGTGCAAGAACAAGCTGAACAAGTGCTCCCACAATGTAATATAAGCTGAGCTTTAAAGCTCCGAAGCAGTCGGATCTTTTAAATACATCCATGTAATTATCCCAACCGACAAATGTTCTCTTATCAACCGGCGTGGTATATTTCATCTTAAAGAAACTAAACTGTACCATCTTACCAAACGGTAAATATGTAAATACAAAAAGCAATAATAACGGTATTACCGTAAAGCCGATACAGATCAAAGCTTGCTGGCCTTTTCTGCTTTTGGCCCATTTAATCAGATTAAACGTTTTCTTTTGTTTACTCGTTTTAACAACCGTTGCCATAATGTTTCCTCCCTTAGTATGGTAAAACTTCAGGGCAGGCATATCGTACCTGCCCTGTCATTTTTCCTGTAGATCTTACCCCAAATAATTATTCTGTAACGTCTACACCTAATGAATCCTGAGCTGCGCTCCAGGCGTCGTTCCACCCAGCCACAATGTCGTCGTAGCTTTCACTTCCGTCAGACGCACACTCTACGATCTTCTGAAGTCTTACACCGTCGCTATCCTGGTTGATATTCACTTCAGACTCGCTGTTTAACTCATTCAGGAGATCCTCTTCGCCGTCAAGTGCCGGCTCATCCTGAAGAAGTGTAACATTGTCAAATGAAAGCTGTGTATCTCCGTCCTTCATTACAGGAAGTGAGTACTCATTGTAAGCGTATCCGGATCTCTCAACAAGCCACTTAACAAAAATTAAAGCTGCCTGTTTTGTATTGTCATCATCATTTACGTTAATTCCATATCCACGGTCTGCCGCTGCAGATGCATACTGCTGTCCGTCAACCGAGATAGGGAATGCCATATAACCAACATCATCCGGATTCTCACCAGCCTGTTTCATCTGTGGAAGTGCCCATGATCCAAGTACCATACAAGCAATCTGTCCATTGTTCATCTTACTCTTTGAGCTCTCCCAGTCGGTTGTTGTGTAGTCTTCCTCGGTCAATCCTTCTGCCACTGCATCGTAAAGAATTTTATATACGGAATATGCATGTGTTCCATCGCCGTAGTCCTTAAACGGATCCTTTGTATGAGCAAGTTCCTGATTCATGTACTTTGTATCACCTGTTGCAGCAATACCGATATATGCATCCCACTGTCCTGACAGTGCCCATCCATCATGATAGTTGGTATAAAGCGGAATCGCATCTGTCTTCTCCTTGATCAGCTTCAGATCTGCGATAAACTCATCCGGAGTCTTTGGAAGCTCTGTAATTCCAGCCTGCTCAAATACCTTCTTGTTGTATACGATTCCTCCGGCATTACATGTGGAAGGAATTCCGTATACCTGCTTCTCGTACATTGAGTTGTCCGCGTAATTGATCTTCGATGAGATGGTATCGTAATCGCCATATGACATGAAGTAAGTGGAATAATCGGACTTATCCATAGTCGGGATACATACAACATCGTCATACTCGCCGGACTGCAGCTGTGTCTGTACGGTTGGATCATAATCTGTAATCGTGTTAATGGTAACCTTGATATTTGGATATAACTCATTAAAATCTGCAAGGTATGATTCCCAATTCTTTCCAGGATAATCATCCTGATCCATATCCGTACGGTTACTTGAGAACTTGATCTCCGCTGTCAGATCTTTGCAGTCCTTATCAAGGTCAAGATCCATGTAGCTGATGATTCCATCCTCTGCATCAGCACTCTGTGTGCCGTCATTGCTCTTGTTGTTTCCGCCGCATGCTACAACGGATAATGCCATAACCCCTGTCAGCATAAGCGCTGCCAATTTTTTAAATTTCATATTTCTTCCTCCTTGTTTATCATCGCTTTCCTTAAGCTAATTTAAGTATACCTTTTTCATTAATTTAATCATCACTCTTTCTTGTTATTAATCATACCATATTGCGCTTTTAAGCACATTCCTTATGTTGCACAATTTTGCCCACTTGTTTTTGTGCATATTTCACACAGATATTGGCAGTCTTTCCTTTCTTTTACTTTTATTTCAGCTTAATTTAGTCTTTCTATATTGATTTTTAAGTTAAATCAGGTTATATTATGATTAAAGAGCTATGAAATAAACGATCTGAGGTAGAACAAAGCTATGCAGAAATTGAATTATGAATGGATTTCGGATACGTTTCCGAACAATATCGCACAACAAAATATCAATGCATTCTGTTTTTTCCCGGACGATTCTGATCCTTCGGATGGTTTTTTGCATCTTCTTGGCAAAACAATCGCCAATTTTCCAATACAGGGATCATTCACCTGTTCTGCAGATGCCCCTTACCAGTTCTTCTATGTATATGAAGGAACGCTCACGGTCACGATTGAAAGCAGCACCTATACACTGCCATCCGGTACCGCAGCATTACTTCCGGCATATGGCTGCAGCACACTCAGGATTGAGAAAGCC
>CAVHWG010000124.1:0-2533 GCA_963639645.1 Firmicutes bacterium TM09-10
GGATACCATGGACGAATGCAACGAGTTATTACAGGATCTGGCAGTCAATTACCGTAAGGAAGGCTTGTATCGCAGATATTTAGATCCGGTGATCGAGCAGGCGGAAAAGTTATCGGAAACCTACGCGGAAGAGACAATGCGTGATACATTGCAGCAGTTTGCAGATGAGTTTGCAGAGTATGAGTCGCTGATGCGAAAGTTTCTGCAGAATGAAATCTATTCGGATCTGCTTGTGCCGGACGGATCGCTTGGCAGCATGATCGTGGCATTGCAGTGGATCGCGATGGAGTATGCGGTAATCCGGCATGCGATCTTTTTATCTTGGGATCGTTCGGCAATCAGGTATGAGCCGGTTCGTGATTATCTTGTCGTTATTACGCGAATGACCGGTTATGATGAGAATGATATTTATGAGTATCTGGAGAACAGCTTTGAGGCGTTACAGTGGGAGTGGGGCTATTTTGCGCTGATCGTTGGTGCATAAAAGTCTTGAGGACTCTTCAGATTTCCTTAAAGATATCTTAGGATTTCAAACACAGGGTGTTCACAGTTGCCTGATAATCTATCATCAGTAAAAGGAAAGGAACGAAGTGATGAAAGCAAAAAAGAAAGCAACCGCACAGATTACGCTGTTGGCAGCTGCAATTCTTATGATTGCTTACGGTGCGATGCGCGGGGAGACGGTCACGGTTCTCTCCAAAGCAATTAAATTATGTCTGGAGTGTGTCGGTATTGGATAAGAAAAAGCATAAAGTATCTCAATTTCTGGCGCGTTTTCGTGGATGGATACAGGCCGTGGCAATGCTTTTGACAAACATTCATCTGCCGAATTTCTTTAAGGGAGAGATCTATCGTGGCAACGCAAAGACCGTCTGTGTGCCGGGACTGAATTGTTACTCCTGCCCGGCGGCAACGGGGGCGTGTCCGATCGGTGCATTTCAGGCGGTGATCGGTTCGTCGAAGTTTAAATTTTCGTATTACATAACGGGATTTTTCATTCTGATCGGTGTCCTGCTCGGACGATTCGTGTGTGGTTTTCTGTGTCCGTTCGGATGGTTTCAGGAATTATTGCACAAGATACCGTTTAAGAAATTTTCAACGAAAAAACTGAAACCATTGCGTTTCTTAAAGTACGGAGTTCTGCTGATATTCGTCATACTTCTTCCGCTTCTGGCAACAAATCAGCTGGGCATGGGGGATCCGTTTTTCTGTAAATATCTCTGTCCGCAGGGCGTGCTGGAGGGTGCGATTCCGCTGTCGATTGCAAATGTGAGTATCCGTGCCGCATTGGGAAAGCTGTTTACGTGGAAATTTGGAATTTTAATCGCCGTGGTGATCTTAAGTCTGATGTTCTATCGCCCGTTCTGCAAATGGATTTGTCCGCTCGGCGCAATTTATGCGCTTTTTAACAAAGTCTCGCTTTTACAGATGAAGGTGGATGCGGACAAATGTATTTCCTGCGGCAAATGCGCCGGTGTCTGCAAGATGGACGTGGATGTAGTCAGGCATCCGAACCATACGGAGTGTATCCGCTGCGGAGCCTGCGTAAAGGCGTGTCCGACCGAGGCGATCTGTTATAAATACGGATTGGGCGACAAAAAGAAAAAAGAAAATGAAGGAGAATAATTATTATGAAAAAACTTACCGTTATGTTACTGATCACAACGATGCTGCTGGGCGTTACAGCCTGTGGTGGAAATACCGATAATGGAGCAACGGTGACAGAAACACAGACACAGACACAATCCACTGAAAATGCGGAGGACATCAATACACAGATCAATGAACTCGTTGATAAGGAGAATGCGATTATCGCGGAGCATCAGGATCTGTGGGATACCGTTTTTAACAGCATTGATAAGGACGAGGCAAAGAACTCAACCGAAACGAATTATGGCGCTTTTTTGGAAACGCAGCTGGACAAGATCAAAGACCAGTTTTCGGATGAAGAACTGGATAAGTTAAACAAAGATATTGAAAAAATCAAAAAGATTGAGGATCAGATGGCAGATCTTGCGACACAGATGGGAACGGAAGATTCCGGCGATACGAGCGATGCCACAAGCACATCGACATTCCCGGCTTTTCAGGCAAAGGATCTGGATGGAAACGATGTGGACAGCAGTATCTTTTCCCAGAATGCGGTAACGGTTGTTAATTTCTGGTTTAATGCCTGCTCTCCATGCGTAGAAGAATTGCCGGAACTCAATAAGTTAAATGAAGAGTTAAAGGCAAAAGGCGGTCAGGTCATCGGCATCAATATCGATTCGCTTGACGGTAATGAAGATGGAATTGCCGAAGCGAAGAGCATCCTGGAGAAACAGGGTGCAACCTATACGAATCTCTCGCTTGATTCAGACAGTGAGGCCGGAAAATATGCGACAAACATTATGGCTTTTCCAACGACGGTTCTTGTTGATCGAAGTGGAAACATTGTTGGAGATCCGATCATGGGCGGAATCACGAGTGATGAGGTTTACAAGCAGGTGACTGATCGAATTGACCAGATTCTGGCGAATGATAAGCAGTAAAA
>CAVHWG010000125.1:0-12678 GCA_963639645.1 Firmicutes bacterium TM09-10
CTGTTTAATAATATCCTGAAGATTTTCCTCAACTTCCTCATCTGTCATTTTAGAAAAATCTCCCAATGTATAATCTCCCACATCATATAATGTAGCCTTTCCATCTTCAAAAATTACCACTTTTGCCGGTTTTGCGTCTTTACCATAACTCTCAACTATGTAACCTATGGTCTTATCCTTGCTGTCCACTATATTCTTTGGAGTAGTTGACTTTCCCAATGTTCCGGTTCCGCCACATCCTCCAAGCATTGCCACTACAAGACAAGCCGTAATTATTGATACAATTTTTCTTTTCATGTATTTCCCTCTCTTTTCTATTATTTAGTACATTAGTATCACAAAATTTATTATAGCACCATTCGACCGATTTGCAATGCTTTTTGCAATAAATATGCATTACATAACGCAATGCATATTTATCATATCAAAAGCAATATAATAAAAAACGTAGGAGGTGGTTTAAATGGCATTTCAATTGAAACCCAATAAAAAGGAAACCGAAAACAAAACCATTCGATTTCCAGTCACTCTTATCGAAAGAATTGATAAAACATTAGAAAATCAAGACGTAACTTTTTCAAGTTTTGTGCAGCAGGCATGTGAATATGCGTTAGATAACATGGAAACACAAAAGAAGGACAATTAGTCAGCATTTGCGTTGGACCTATGAACTAAATAAAACAGGATTAGTCATATTGCAATGATTAATCCTGTTTCTTTTTCTCGTATTTTCTTCTCAATCTCAGTAAGCGTAACAGAATACACTATAATGTACTATAATTTTACATGTAATTTTCTATTCGTGTTATACGCAAACAAAAAAGAGACCCCTATCAAAATTGATAAGAGTCCCAAAATTTCTTATAAAATCAAGTTTTTAGAACTTACCAGCGTTTGCTGCTTCCTCAACGGAAACTGCAACTGCAACTGTAGCTCCAACCATTGGGTTGTTACCCATTCCGATAAGTCCCATCATCTCTACGTGAGCTGGAACTGATGAAGATCCTGCGAACTGTGCATCTGAATGCATACGTCCCATTGTATCTGTCATACCGTATGAAGCTGGTCCTGCTGCCATATTATCTGGGTGAAGTGTACGTCCTGTACCACCGCCTGATGCTACTGAGAAGTACTTCTTGCCCTGCTCGATACACTCTTTCTTGTATGTACCTGCTACCGGGTGCTGGAAACGTGTTGGGTTTGTAGAGTTTCCTGTGATAGAAACACCAACGTTCTCCTTGTGCATGATTGCAACACCTTCCTGAACATCGTCAGCACCATAACATTTTACAGTTGCACGAACTCCGTCAGAGTATGCCTTCTCATATACTGTGTTAAGTGTAGCTGTCTTATAATCATACTTTGTCTCTACGAATGTAAATCCGTTGATACGTGAGATAATCTGTGCAGCATCTTTTCCGAGTCCGTTAAGGATAACACGAAGTGGTTTCTTACGAACCTTGTTAGCCTTCTCAGCGATTCCGATAGCACCCTCAGCGGCAGCGAATGACTCATGTCCTGCTAAGAAACAGAAGCACTCTGTCTCCTCCTCAAGGAGCATCTTTCCAAGGTTACCATGTCCTAAACCTACCTTACGATGGTCAGCAACTGATCCAGGAATACAGAAAGCCTGAAGTCCCTCTCCGATTGCTGCAGCTGCGTCAGCAGCCTTTCTACAATTCTTCTTGATAGCGATTGCTGCACCTACTGTGTAAGCCCAGCATGCGTTCTCGAAACAAATTGGCTGGATTTTCTTAACCTGCTCGTATACGTCAAGTCCAGCGTCCTTTGTAATTTTCTCAGCTTCTTCAATTGAGCTGATACCATAGCTGTTTAATACAGCATTAATCTGGTCAATTCTTCTTTCATATCCTTCAAATAATGATGCCATTATCTCGTTCTCCTTTCCAATTATTCCTGACGTGGATCGATGATCTTAACAGCATCATCCACACGACCGTACTGACCCTTGGCCTTCTCCCAAGCTGTGTTAGGATCATCACCCTTCTTAATGAAGTCAGTCATCTTTCCAAGAGAAACGAACTGATATCCGATTACTTCGTTATCAGCATCAAGTGCGATACCTGTAACATATCCCTCAGCCATCTCAAGGTAACGAACCCCCTTCTCCTTTGTTGCGTACATTGTACCAACCTGAGAACGAAGTCCCTTTCCTAAATCTTCGAGTCCGGCACCAACTGCAAGTCCGTCATCAGAGAATGCAGACTGTGTACGTCCGTAAACGATCTGTAAGAAAAGCTCTCTCATAGCTGTGTTGATAGCGTCACATACTAAGTCTGTATTTAAAGCCTCGAGAATTGTCTTGCCCTGTAATACTTCTGCAGCCATAGCAGCTGAGTGAGTCATACCAGAGCATCCGATTGTCTCTACTAATGCTTCCTCAATAACACCATTCTTTACGTTGAGTGAAAGCTTGCATGCACCCTGCTGTGGTGCACACCAGCCTACACCGTGTGTAAATCCTGAAATGTCCTCAATTTTCTTAGAATGAACCCATTTTCCTTCTTCTGGGATAGGAGCTGGCTCATGTTTTGCGCCCTTAGCTACAGGACACATGTTTTCAACTTCCTTTGTGTAAATCATCTTAAGACTCCTTTCGCATGTTAATTGTATATGATAAACTCTGTTACCATTTTGACATACCCTAAGTATTTTTGCATATTTTTTTTCATAAGTCTAGTACCAATTGGCACTTTTTTTCATACAAACGCGATTTTTTCGTATTATTTCGACGCTTTTTTGATAACGTGCTGCGCATCTTTAAAAATATGTTCCGCCGGAATCACACCTCGGACACAGGAAAGCGGATAGACATTACAATGTCTTCCGATGACTGTTCCCGGATTTAATACCGAGTTGCATCCCACTTCCACATAATCGCCGAGCATAGCTCCAAATTTTTTTAGACCCGTTTCCATCTCTTCTCCGGAATCCAGTTTGTCCTTGACAACGACAAGTGTCTTGTCGGACTTTACATTCGAAGTGATGGATCCCGCTCCCATGTGTGACTTATAACCGAGAATGGAATCTCCCACATAATTGTAATGTGGAACCTGAACCGAGTTAAAGATAATCACATTCTTAAGTTCCGTCGAGTTACCGACAACCGATCCTTTTCCCACGATTGCACTGCCTCGAATGAATGCGCACTGACGCACTTCGACATCTTCATCAATGATCAAAGGGCCGTTTAAGCTAGCCGTCGGTGCGATCGTTGCACTTTTTGCAACCCAGATATCTTCTCCGCGCTTCTCATATACCTCCGGATCAAGAGCCGGTCCGATCTGTCGGATCAGATCTGCAATTCCTTTTAAAGCCTCCCACGGATAAGTAAACTGTGCCAGATACTCTCCGGCGATCGTTTGTGTCAGATCATAAAGATTCACAATTTTTGCTTGTTCCATTTGTATTACTCCTCTCAATCAAAAATTTATTCTGCTCTTAATTATTTATACCGATTCTGGCGCTTCCGGTTCCCCCGGGTTGTCAAAATCAAATGAAATCTGCTCATTTTCATATTTCAGGCATGTATCGAATACATTGCCCGCCTTGGATGTAAACCCGGTAATCTTGTGCTTTGTCTTTCCGGTCGTGAGAAGTTCGTTCATAACTTCCTCAGATAGTTCCACCTTAGCAACGGTGTGCCAGATCTTAAATCCACATTCACATTCATAACGCCACTGGGATTTCATCAGCATCTTGCCACAGCGCGGACAAGCCACCTTTGTCTCCACAGGCTTCGGTTTCTCTGGAAAATCAAATGCAATATCTCCGTCCTCTGTCAGTTTGAGCGGAGCATTGAACTTCATTCCTGTCTTTGCAACAAAGCCCTCGATCACATCTGTCTTCTTTCGGATCAGAAGTTCCTTAAGTTGAGATTCCTTGATCTTGACGCTCGCGATCTTACCAACCATGAAATTGCAACTGTCCGGATCATCTTTTTTATTATTTTCACATACAAAACCAAACGATGCAACTGTGATCGCTCCTCCGCACTTAGGGCAGACAACATCTTTGACTTTCTTGGCTTCTACATTGTCGAAGTCAAATTTCAGGCCCGTCACCTTACCGCTCTCGTCCTTGGCAAGTGCCACTCGCGCATCAAAGCGCTTGCCGGATTTTGACTTGAATCCTCGCATAGTCTCTGTAATCCCATCCGTCAGAAGCTGCTTGACCTGGGTCTCCGTAAAGGACTTTTCTGCCATCTTTCCGATAGAAAAGCGACAGCTGTTCTCAACCTTCGGATCATAATTTGCACATCCGTAGCCGAATGAAGTAACGACGATATCGCCGCCACAGAGCGGACATTTCACGTCCTTTAGCACTTTCTGTTCCACATGTTCGAAGTCGAACTGGATGCTGTTCTTGCCGTCCTCCCCTTTTTGCAGCACAAGGCATGCATCAAACTTCTTGCCGGACTTGGACTTGAATCCACGAACCGTATCTGTTTTCTTTTCCGTCAAAAGCTGCTTGACCACCGATACCGGGAGCGATTTTCCCGCAATTGATCCAATGGAAAAACGACAGCTTGCTTCGTTGGCAGGATCATAATTGACGCAGCCGTAGCCAAACGCAGTCTTACGGATGGCTCCTCCGCAATCCGGGCATACCACATCCGGAACAATTTCCGGCTCCACCTCCGAGAAATCAAATCCAACTGAAACTTTCTGCGTCTCCTCATCCTTATTCAGCACAAGGCATGCATCAAACTTCTTTCCTGCCTTTGACTTAAATCCGCGGATTGTCACAGTCTTACCTTTTTCGATCAGTTCCTTTACCTGATCCTCCGAAGGAACAATTCCTGCAATCTCACCGATATTAAAATTACATCCTGATTTATCGTTCTTGTAATTTGCACAGCCATAGCCAAACGGTGTCGTCACAAGTTCTCCTCCGCAAACCGGACACTTCACTCCAATCTTGCGTCTCGCACCGGCGCCGCGGGCATTCTTTCCTGCATAATCGCTGATGCGTTCCGCAAGCGGTGCGCGGATATTCTGATCGATCATCTTCAGGGTTTCCGTTCGTATAAAGTCTTCAAGCTTGTGCCGGTAATCCCAGAAATCTACAGTTCCCCGCGTGATTCCGTCCAGTCCCTTTTCCCATGAAGCCGTCATCTTCGGATTCAGTAGTGCTGGAACTGTCATATTGACAACCTCAAACACCATCTCACCCAAATTTTCTGGCGTGAGCACCTGCGTCTTTTTATTGAGATTCAGATAACCAATGCGGACAAGTTTCTTGATAATCTCCGCACGCGTCGCGGATGTTCCGATTCCGGAACCCTTGATCTGCTCACGCAGTTCCTCCTCTTCGATAAGCTGTCCTGCATTCTCCATCGCAAGAACCATTGAACCGGAAGTGTACCGCTTCGGGGGCGATGTCTTTCCTTCCTTGATTCCATAGCCTAAAACATCGATCACATCTCCATTTTGAATCCGGTCCGCCAGTTCAAGCAGGACTTTCGGATCAGCAATCTCCTCGTTTTCCCCCTCTTCGCCGTTCTCCTGACGAGAGTACTCGCCTCCCGTCACGCGATCCAGTCCCCGATTGGGATTCTCCGGATCATTTTTCTCTTTTTTCTTTGGGATTCCCGCAATCTCAAGATAGCCCGGTGATTTCAATATTTTTGCGGACGCAAAAAAAGATTCCGTATGTTCCTGCGCCTCGACACCAACGATCAGTTTTACATTCTGATACTCTGCCGGCGGGTAAAATACGCTTAAAAATCTGCGTACGATCAGTTCAAAAACAGCTTTCTGCAAAGAATTTAAAGAATTCAGTTCCGTTAGCTGTCCCGTAGGAATGATCGCATAATGGTCTGTCACTTTACTGTCATCCGTGTACGGCGTCTTTGCAATATTGCGGTATAACTGTTGCTGTATGATCTTCTCAACAAAAGCACCCGTCGGCTCATACCCGCGAAGCCGGCTGATATTCTTGGAGATTTCCTTGGCAACCGCGCTGGAGAGCACACGCGCATCCGTTCTCGGATAGGTCGTCAGCTTCTTTTCATAGAGATCCTGTGCTACCTGAAGTGTCTCATCCGGACTGATCTTAAATCGTTTTGCACATTCGGCCTGAAGCTCCGCCAGGTTGAAAAGAAGCGGCGCGCGCTTCTTACTGATGCCTTTTTCAATGGAAAATACTTTGGCTTCCTTACCGCTCAAAGCATCGATCAAGGCCTGTGCATCTTCCTCTTTTTTAAATCCGTTTTCTTTATACAAAAGCGGAGAATCGAGATATGCGGACTTCTCCGTTGTCTTCCACTCCCCCTCAATGCCCGCATCCGTAAAACGCCCTACCACACGGTAAAACGGTGTCTCCTTAAAATTACGGATCTCCCGCTCACGGATCACGACCATACCAAGCACACATGTCATAACACGTCCAACCGCGATCGCCGTGTAGGAACGGGTTCCCGCCGCATCATTTAACAGGCTTCCGTATTTAACCGACATGACGCGCGAAAAATTGATTCCCATCGCATAATCCTCGATGGTTCGCATAATACCGGAATTGCCCAGATTTGCATAATCGGACATAGGCTTTGCCTCACGGATTCCGCGAAGGATTTCCTCCTCCGTCTGCGAATCGATCCAGACCCGAAGTTCCTCCATGCCTTCACGCACACCACCGAAGTTACGGATATTCTCCTCGATCGTCTGTCCTTCTTTTCCGGCATCGCCAGCCCAGTAGACACGATCAATATCCTCTCTCATCAGCATTCCGTGCACAATATCATATTGATGACGCACATCCTTAATGACATCATATTTGTAGTCCTGCGGAAGAAACGGAAGGTCTTCGAGCTTCCATTTCTTGTATTTCATATCATAGCTTTCCGGATACACCAGTCCTACCAGATGTCCGACACACCAGGTGATCACATAATTCGAATTTTCTATGTAGCCGTCTTTTCGTCCGCTCACCCTTAGCACCTTGGCGAACTCCTGGGCAACGGACGGTTTCTCGGTAATAATTAACGATTTTCCCATATTTTATAGTTCATTCATATCAATCAATTCAAATCTGGCATCATTCTTTGCCATCTCAATCAGTGCCGGTTCAAATGCCTTTGCCGAAAACAGATAAAAATGATTTGATTGTACTCTTGCCTTCTCCATTGATTTATAAAGATTTTCACACATTTCCAAAGTCAGATACGGCTTCTCCCAATTGCATAAGCCGACAATATTCTGACGATCACTGCTCTGTGCGATAATATCGATTGTACCGGTCTTACCGATCCAGGTTCCCATCTTATGGATTGCAAACGGAACACGCCCAATCTGATTCAAAAGCTGCATGTATTCCATACACACATCACAGAAATAACGATTCATATAAGAATCCAGTTCTTTTTCAATATATTTGTCATAAAACTCTTCCGGAGTCAGCCGGTACAGATCCGACAAGTGTGGAAATACAAATTTAAACCAGAAATTAACAAATGTATCTTTTATTCTGTAAATGCCCTTTTTTGCGTTATCCCATCCTCCGGTTTCAAAAGACACCACTTTCTCGACAATGTCAAAATGACTCAGATTTTTCATATAAACACTGATCTTCGCACGTGAATATCCGGTCGTCAGGAACAAGTCATTCAGTTTGTTATGCCCCTGCGCGATTGCGGATAATATCGTATTGTATACAGACAGTTCACGAAGCTCGGAAGCAATCACCTGCTGTGCCATGTTAAACAGATATCCTCCCTCTGTCAACACAAGGCGGCAAATATTATCTTTAAATGAAGTGTTGACCTTCCAATGTTCCATATACCCCGGCACGCCGCCGATCGCTCCGTAAATCTTGATACATTCGCTGACCGGAAGCGATGGAAAGGTTCGAACCAGCTCAAGAAACGTAAAATCTTCCAGTTTAATTCTGGCATCAATTCTCTTTTCATCTTCTCCAAACGTCGAAGCAAGATCCTGCTCGGCCCAGACAACCGACGAAGTTGCAAGAATGATCATAACCGGCCCCGGATACAAGCGCTTTGCCTTTAATTTCAAAATACTATTTAATAATTCCGGATCACGTTTCATGATATATTGTGCTTCGTCAATAATAACGACCAGTTTCGATGCGTCTCCACTCTTTATGCGGTTAAAATATTCATCATATGTTTTTTTTGTAAGCCGCACATCGTACTGCGCAGCCACCTCTTCCCCCATCATTTGCCTCTGATCATCCGCCGAAGTCTGCCGGCACCGATAATAAAAGCACTTCTTATCCGCTACAAAAGCACGAAGTAATTCTTCTTTCTTGCAGTCTTTCCTTCCGTACAAAACGACCAATTGATTTCCGCTCTTCGCATAGTACTGTTCCAGTTCTTTGCTGTCCGCTGCTTTCCGACTCATAGTTCTTCCTCCGTATTCATTGTCCGTTCTATTTTCATTTCCCGCATATGTATTTTGCGCCATATAATATAAAAATTATATCATATTATAACTTTACAGACAACTGTATATTCCCAATCGGATTTTATTAAGTTGCATTACTGTCTTGGAATAAAAAAGATAACGAAGCCGCAATCGGACTGATTGCAGCTTCGCATTGGATTTGAAATAAAATCGAAATCAATTTCAATAATTACTTCTTTGTGATGTATCCCTGTGCTTTTAATAACTCTGCACACAGAACAGCTCCGCCGGCAGCACCACGAACCGTATTATGAGATAATCCAACAAATTTCCAGTCATATACGGTATCCTCTCTCAGACGTCCGACAGAGATTCCCATACCGTTCTCAAAGTTCACATCCATGCTGACCTGTGGACGATTGTCCTCCTCAAGGTACTGAATGAACTGCTTCGGAGCGCTAGGAAGCTGTAACTCCTGTGGTTCTCCGCTATAATTTACAAGAGCTTCGATCAACTGTTCCTTGGTTGGTTTCTTCTTAAACTTAACAAATACCGCTGCGGTATGTCCGTTCAATACCGGAACACGAATACACTGGCATGTGATAACCGGTGATGTTGCAGGAACGATCTCTTTCTTTTCATCATCCACATATCCCCAGATACGAAGAGGCTCTTTCTCGGACTTTTCTTCCTCTCCTCCGATGTATGGAATAATGTTTCCAACCATCTCCGGCCAATCCTTAAATGTCTTACCGGCACCGGAGATTGCCTGATAGGTTGTTGCTACAACTTCATACGGCTCAAACTCTTTCCATGCGGTAAGTACCGGAGCATAACTCTGGATCGAGCAGTTCGGCTTAACAGCCACGAATCCGCGTGTTGTGTCGAGTCTTTCCTTCTGGTACTTGATCACTTCCATATGCTGCGGATTGATTTCTGGAACAACCATAGGAACATCCGGTGTCCAGCGATGTGCACTGTTATTTGAAACAACCGGAGTCTCAGTCTTGGCATACTCTTCTTCGATCTTCTTGATCTCGTCCTTTGTCATATCGACAGCAGAAAATACGAAATCTACTTCAGAAGCAACCTTCTCCACTTCGTTTACGTTCATGACAACAATATTTTTAACAGCTTCCGGCATCGGAGTGTCCATCTTCCAACGATTGCCTACTGCTTCCTGATAAGTCTTTCCCGCACTTCTTGGGCTGGCTGCAATGGTTGTAACCTCAAACCAAGGATGATTCTCTAAAAGAGAAATAAATCTCTGACCTACCATTCCTGTTCCACCAAGAATACCTACTTTTAACTTTTCGCTCATTTTCTTTTAAATCTCCTTAAATTTTCTCGTATACACGGACACTTGTCTTCGTCTGAAACACTTTTCGGTGTTTTGTCCGTTTCTCGCGTACATGTGTCTTTATAGGAAATATATTACTTGAATCAACCCGAAATTACAAGGAATAAATTATCTTAAATATACGAAAAAAATCTACCATTTATGTATATTATGCACAATTACTCTGCGAGATACGCTTCTTCCAAAGCGATCACTTTCTTCATAGCCTCCTCCCCCGGGGCTCCTACCGTCAAACGCTTGTTGACACAGGTTTCCATCGAAATCGCATCATAAACATCTTCCTCAAATACCGGCGAGAACGACTTTAATTCTTCAAGCGACATATCATCGATTGGAATCTTTTTGTCAATGCAATACAGTACAATACGTCCAATGATTCCGTGCGCATCTCGGAAAGGTACACCGTGATTTACCAGATAATCAGCGGCATCCGTCGCATTGGTAAATCCATGGTTGGCACTCTGACGCATTACATCATTGTTAAATTTGATCGTATCAAGCATTCCGGTAAACAAAGCGATACATCCCTTCGTTGTATCCATCGCATCAAAGGAAAGTTCTTTATCTTCCTGCATATCCTTATTATATGCAAGAGGAATTCCCTTCATGGTTGTAAGAAGTGACATCAATGCACCGTACACTCTTCCGGTCTTACCACGAACAAGCTCTGCAATATCCGGATTCTTCTTCTGTGGCATAATACTGCTTCCCGTGCTGTACGCATCATCGATTTCAACAAACTTGTACTCATTGGAATTCCAGATGATGATCTCCTCGGAAAAACGGCTCAGATGCATCATGATCGTAGCCATCGCTGACAGATACTCGATCAGATAATCACGATCCGACACGCCATCCATACTGTTGAGTGTCGGTCCGTAGAATCCGAGGAGCTGCGCAGAATACTCACGATCCAGCGGATATGTGGTTCCCGCAAGTGCTCCTGAACCGAGAGGGCAATAATTCATGCGCTCATAAATATCGTGCATACGGCTTCTGTCACGCTTAAACATCTCAAAATAAGCCCCCATATGGTGCGCCAGCGTGATCGGCTGTGCTTTCTGCAGATGCGTAAATCCCGGCATGATCGTCTTTGTATTCTCCTTCATAATGCGAAGAATCACCTGTAACAGTTCTTTTAAAAGCTGATCCGTCTCAAGCACCTGCTGTCTGGTATAAAGACGCATATCAAGTGCAACCTGATCATTTCTGCTTCGCCCGGTGTGAAGCTTCTTTCCGGTATCTCCGAGACGCTCGATCAGATTTGCCTCCACAAAACTGTGGATATCCTCATATTCCGATGTAATTTCAAGCTTTCCGCTCTCCACATCCGCCTCGATCTCATGCAGGCATTTCACAATTGCCTTGCTCTCCTCCTCAGTCAGAATTCCCTGTTTACCAAGCATGGTAACATGTGCAACCGATCCTTCGATGTCCTGCTTATAGAACTTCTGATCAAAACCGATCGATGCATTAAAATTGTAAACAAGCTGATCGGTCTCCTTGGTGAATCTTCCACCCCATAACTGAGCCATAACTATTCCTCTCTTTCCTTTGTTTCTTCCATATTTGTAGCATGATTTCTATCATGATCTGCCGCAATCTGTCTGTCCCTGTCTCTCTTGGAAAAAACACATCCGCAGTAATACTGGCGATACATTTCATATTTCTTAGAAATCTCTGTGGATATCTTATATCCATCCTTTTTCTTAAAATCAGAATAAAGATATCTGACCGGATACTCGCTGGCAAGCTTTGCTCCGATTTCATTTAACTTTTGAGCGTTTTTCAACGGACTGATGGATAATGTTGTTGTAAAAAAATCAAATCCGTTCGTTGCAGCATATTCCACGCTTTTGCGCAGGCGCATCTCGTAGCAGGCAAAACAACGTTCCCCGCCCTCCGGCAGATCTTCCATTCCACGCGCCATCTCGTAAAACCGATCCGACTCATAAGGAGCCTCTATATATGTTACCGGATATTTTGTCGGATGCTGTTCAATGAAGCGTTTCTGCTCCGCAGCTCTCATCCGAAACTCTTCCGGCGGATAGATATTGGGATTATAATAAAAAACGGTGACGTGAAAATGCTCGGCAAGACACGAAATGCAATACGAACTGCACGGAGCACAGCAGCTGTGTAAAAGCAGCTTCGGTACAGAAGTCTCACTGCAATTGTCCCGTATCAGTTCTTCCATTATTTTCTGATAATTGATTGCATTCACTATAATTTTCCTCGATGCTTACTGTTCTTCTCCATCCCAGAACATCTGCCGGAAAATCTCTCTTCCCGTCTCTGTCCTGAAAATGTTCTCATATGCTTTGGCAATCGCGCCTTTTCCCAATCCGTCCTCATAAAGATTCACAAGGAAATCAGCCTCAATGAGTGCCTGATAATCAAGTCCGTCCACATTCGTGTAAGTATGATGGTGACCGATGAGATAACAGATACGATCGATCTGATAGTTCTCAAAGCCAAGCTCTGAGAGCATCTTCTGCGCAACGATCGGTCCTTCCTGCTCCTGAAGCTTTCCATCACACTGACCATACTTCTCCTCAGCCGGTTTGATACCGATATCATGTGTATACGCTGCCGCTAAAAGAATAAAAAGCGATCCCTCATCCATCTGCTCGCCGATCGCAATGATCCGTGCAAAACTGTGTACCTTCACAAAATGCTGGATTCGCTTCGGATCCCCTCCATAATAAGCGATCATCTTTAAAAACAGATCATCCAGCTGTTTTCTGCTGTAACTATCTTCCATCTACTGTCTCTCCTTTATCGAGCATCTGTAAAAAAACGGTTGCCGCCACATAGATAACGGCACATAAGATTACAAGTACTGCCTTACCGCATACAATTCCAACGATCACCTCCGCAAGAACAAGTACACCATGTAACCACAGTTCTACATGATGAAACATCACGGCA
>CAVHWG010000126.1:0-2324 GCA_963639645.1 Firmicutes bacterium TM09-10
AGGATTCTTACCGCATTTTTAATCAGGATTGCGAACTTGTTTCGCAATTACCTATCCTTTTTATAATTTACCGATCACATCTTTGACCAATTTCTGTTCATCATTCGGAACCTGTTGCATACAGAATTTCGGATCAAGCTCTGCAAGTTCTTTTGCTGCCGCAACTTCCGCCTTAGTAAGCATGATCGTTGGTGTAATCACCTGTTTTAACGAGATGTCGATTCCGTCAAATCGTCCTGTATTTCCGAGATTTAAAAATTCGATCTCACCGACGCTTTTTCTCACTTTCAGTGCATCTGCAACGGTTCTTGTAAGAACGAGGATGCGCATCTTCGATGCTTTCTCATAATTTAATATGCGAATTGCTTCATCCACCGGTTTGATCAGCACACGGATTCCGCTCGGCACCGCCATCTGAAGTGCCATCTTCTGTGTATTGTCACTTGCCGCGTTATCGTTGGCAACAATGATTCCCTGCACACGAAGCTGCTTTGTCCAGGTCATGGCAACCTGCCCGTGGATCAGACGGTCATCGATACGAAGTGCGGAGATCTTCGCATCTGAATTCTCATAAGATTCCGGCTCGATCGGTTTTGACGGCTGCTTTGTCTCTTCCGATGCATTCTCGCTCTCCTGCGCAACAACGCCAACCATCTGAAGTTCTTCCCTGGATTCGTTTACATATTCCTGAAGTTCTGCGTCTGTGATATTCTCATCCGCAAACAGAAGCTGTACGACCAGTGGAAGATTCATTCCGGTGATCAGCGAGATCTTATCCGGCTTCACATATCCCATAAGTTTCTGATTGACACTTCCGCCCATCAGATCGGACACAACAATAATTCGATCTTCTTTGTGACTTTCAAAATACTCCTCAAACTGTTTTTCAACATCATCTTCTGCATGAACATATGCGTCAATCGTCGTGATCGCATCGGATGCGCCACCGATCATTTCCGCCGTGTAACGAATTCCGGATGCCATCTTTCCATGTGTGGCGATCAAAATCTGTTTCATTGTTCCATGCTCCTTTCCCTTATTTTATGATTGGTTATGTACATAACTTATGTTGAGACGACTATAACATGACTCATATATATTGTAAATAGGTTATGAACATAACCCATTTATTTAACAGTAAAACAGGTGCCGTTTTTGTGCATGTTTACTATTTTGTATTACTTACCTAATACACTTCACGTAAAAAAGCGGGAACGTTCTTCTTTAAATTCGTTCCCGCCTTCATTTTACCGTATTTCATTTTGCGCGCTTTTGTACCTGACGCATTTTGCGTTTACACATTCTGCTTTTTCGCACCGTTCTCCTGTGTGATCATACGCACGGATTTTCTTTTGACCAGAGAGATCGGAAGCGGCACATTTTCGCTCGCATCCGGCACCGAGCCATCCTCGATTTCCTCCATCAGCACTTCCATCGCTTTCTGCGCTTTTTTCTGTACATCCTGTTTAATGGTTGTCAGTTTCGGAACCGATACGTTCGCATAGCTGATGTCGTCAAATCCTGCGATTCCAATCTCATCCGGAATTAAGATTCCTTGATCACTGTATAAACTGATCGCCTCAAGCGCATAGACATCCGATAGAAAGAACAATGCCGTGTTCTTCTGTCTGCGCTGTAAAAGCCACTGATAACTCTCCTTACGCTTCGCAGCGTTCATTCCCAAAGCCACAAACTGAAGTGTCTGATCAGCAAGTGCATGTTCCCGCATCGCTTTCTGCGCCCCCACAAGCCGCTGATGATCCACACCGTTATCGCGTCCCGCACACACTTTAATATGTTCGTATCCGCAGGAAAGCAGGTAGCGTGTCATCTCGTAACCTCCGCTTTCATCATCCAATGCGATATTGACAACATGTCCCTCGTCTTCCTCATCCAGTTCTCCGTATGCGTCGATCGATACGATCGGTTTCTTGATGAGCTGATATATTTTCTCGCAGTTTCGTCTGCTAAAAGAGATTGCAATGACACCATCAATATTCCATCCCATGACCATCTGAAAGATTTCCTCAATGTCCTTCGTGGAATATACCATGAGATAATATCCCTTCTTTTGCACAATTTCTTCGATAAAACCGATCAATCTTCCGTAAAACGGATCTCCTAAAATCGAATCCTGATAATCTTTGTGATAATTAATTACGACCGCGATCAACTGGGAACTCTCCTGATTCAACACACGAAGTCCCATTTTCTGCACATACCCCAGTTCTTTTATTAAGCTTTCCACTTTCCGGATTGTTGCAGGCGACACTTTCTTTGTCTTTCCGTGAATCACATTGGATACGGTTGTCGTACTGACTCCT
>CAVHWG010000126.1:2334-2706 GCA_963639645.1 Firmicutes bacterium TM09-10
TCCTGCACGTTCCGCAATCTCTTTGATCGTTGTCATACCATTATCTCCCAGCTTCTACAGCGAAACATCTCATTTTTATTTTTATGCACCAATTGTAATCACAATTTTTCGCTTCGTCAATGAATTTTTTCGAGCACACACACAATCCCGTCATGACCGTTATCCTCTGTAAAGAGTCGTTTATTCGCCGTCTCGGTTTCTTTCCATATACTTTTCATAATATCTTGTCGATCACACAATAACGAAAACTATTGCTTTTTACAATCGGCTCAATGCCGGCAGGACTTCGTGCCGAAGTGATTGCACGCACGGCAGCCGGTTTGATACAAAATCATGACACCGTCTATCCGCGAAATCGAGAGTGCGATCGAA
>CAVHWG010000127.1:0-3532 GCA_963639645.1 Firmicutes bacterium TM09-10
CGTCCAAGCAGTGCGGAAACCTCAGAACCTGCCTGTACGAAACGGAAAATATTATCGATGAAGAGAAGCACATTCTGATGCATCTCATCACGGAAATATTCTGCCATGGTAAGGCCGGTCTCAGCCACACGCATACGTGCTCCAGGCGGCTCGTTCATCTGACCGAATACCAAAGCGGTCTTATTCAATACACCGGATGCTTTCATCTCTGACCAGAGGTCGTTACCTTCACGGGAACGCTCTCCAACACCGGTAAAGATGGAATATCCACCGTGCTCAGTTGCAATATTGCGGATCAGCTCCTGGATCAGTACGGTCTTACCTACACCGGCACCACCGAACAGACCGATCTTACCACCCTTCTGGTAAGGGCAGAGAAGATCAACGACCTTGATACCGGTCTCTAACATCTCCTGTGAAGTTGCCTGCTCCTCGAAGGACGGCGCCGGACGATGGATCGGCCACTTCTCATCCGTCTGCGGTGCCTCGATCTCATCGATCGGATCACCGAGAACGTTGAACAGTCGGCCCAGTGTGTTCTCGCCGACCGGCACGGAAATCGGTGCGCCGGTTGCGATGGCATCCATGCCACGGACAAGTCCATCCGTTGGTCCCAAAGCAATACATCTTACCGTATCATCACCCAGATGCTGAGCAACCTCGACAACCAGCTTTCCACCGTCTTTCAGCGGAACATTGATTGCTTCGTTGATCTCAGGCAGATTACCTTCCTGGAATTTGATATCCAGAACGGCACTGATAATCTGAGTAATTTTACCAATATTATTACCTGCCATTTATATTTTCTCCTTATATTCTACATATTCATTGATATAACGGCGAAGCTAATTTTGTATTATTCCCCTTTATATCAAGATATCGCATTCGCGCCAGCGATAATCTCGGTGAGCTCCTGTGTGATAGAGCCCTGACGCGCGCGATTGTACTTCAGTGACAGATCACTGATCATCTCTTCCGCATTGCTTGTTGCAGAATCCATTGCCTGCATACGTGCACCGTTCTCACTGGCAACTGCCTCGACGAGTGCTCCGTAGAACAGACTGGTCACATACTTCGGAATAATCATGTCTAAAGCCTCTTCCTCGTTCGGCTCATAGTTCATCAGTATGTTGGAATCGGAAGCCTGATTTTCCTCGGAATCCGGCTCGATCTCCATCGGAAGCAGCTTGATCAGCTTCGCTTCCTGACTGACGGTATTCTTAAAATGCGTATATGCCAGATAAATCTCTCCAACCTCTCCGCTGGTGAAAGCGTCAAGCACACGGTTGCACAGACTTGCCGCATCCGGATAAGTCGGTGCCTCCATCATTTCGGTCTGCAGATCCGCGATATGGTAGCCTCTTCGCTCCAAAGCCTCTGCTCCCTTGCCTCCGACAGCGTAGATATCCAGATCTTCTTTGTCGAAATCGCTTCCTGTGATCAGCTTTACGATGTTGGAATTATATCCACCCGCAAGTCCTCGGTTCGAGGTAATTACAACCACGGCTTTCTTCTTGGAATCGCCGGCGGTCAGATACGGGTGATTGATATTGCCGCTTCGTGCAAGCATGGAACTCACCGTCTTATACATATAGTTGAAATACGGATTGGTCTGCTCGGCACGGTTCTTGGCTTTCTGTAACTTAACGGTAGAAACAAGCTTCATGGCTTTGGTGATCTGCTGCGTACTCTGTATGCTGCTTTTTCTTCGCTTTATGTCTCTCATTGAGGCCATGTCTTATCACCTACTTTCTGCCATTAGCGGAAGGATGCCTTGCACTCTTCAATCGCTTTGATCAGCTTCTTTTCTGTCTCATCATCCATCACATGTGTTACTGCGATCGAGCCCGGAACTTCCGGATACTTTGTATCGATGAACTCAAACAGCTCATTCTGGAAACGCAGAATGTCTGCAACCGGAATATCCATCAGATACTTGTTGATTGCTGCATAGATGATGATAACCTGCTTCTCAACCGGCATCGGCTGATACTGTGGCTGCTTTAAGATCTCTTTTAAGCGCTCGCCCTGCGCCAGCTTCTCGGTGGTATCGGCATCCAGCTCGGAACCAAACTGTGAGAAAGCTGCCAGCTCACGGTACTGAGCAAGCTCGGTACGGATCGGGGCTGCAATCTTCTTCATTGCCTTGATCTGTGCGGAACCACCTACACGGGATACGGACAGACCTGCGTTGATGGCCGGACGGAAACCTGCGTTGAACATCTCGGTCTCCAGATAGATCTGACCATCGGTAATGGAGATAACGTTGGTCGGAATGTATGCAGATACATCGCCTGCCTGTGTCTCAATGATCGGAAGCGCTGTCAGCGATCCTCCGCCAAGCTTGTCGGAAAGTCTTGCTGCACGCTCAAGAAGTCTTGAGTGTAAGTAGAAGACATCACCCGGATAAGCCTCACGTCCCGGTGCACGCTTCAGAAGAAGTGACAGGGTACGGTATGCTGCTGCATGCTTACTTAAATCATCGTAGACAACAAGGACATCCTGTCCGTTCTCCATCCATTCCTCACCGATTGCACAACCGGAATAAGGAGCGATGTACTGCAGCGGTGCAAGCTCACTTGCGGTAGCTGCAACAACGGTGGTATAACCCATTGCGCCATACTCTTCCAATGTTTTAACAATATTTGCAACGGTGGAAGCCTTCTGTCCGATAGCGACATAAATACACTTCACGCCCGTGCCTTTCTGATTGATGATCGTATCGATCGCGATCGCGGTCTTACCGGTCTGACGGTCTCCGATGATCAACTCTCGCTGTCCACGTCCGATCGGAACCATGGAGTCGATCGCCTTGATACCGGTCTGTAACGGTGTATCAACTGATTTTCTGGAGATAACGCCCGAAGCTACTCGCTCGATGCGACGGAACTTGTCGGTCTCGATCGGTCCCTTGCCGTCGATCGGCTGGCCCAATGCGTTGACAACTCGTCCCAACATGGCATCTCCTACCGGAACCTCTACTACTCGTCCGGTCGTCTTAACGGTGTCACCCTCGCTGATGTTCTTCTGGGAGCCGAGAAGTACGGCACCTACGTTATCTTCCTCGAGGTTCATCACCATTCCGTAAACCTCTCCAGGGAACTCTAAGAGCTCTCCCTGCATTGCGTTCTCCAGACCATGGATACGCGCAATACCGTCCGCAACCTGGATTACGGTTCCCACATCCGCTACTTCAAGCTGGGAAGCGTATCGTTTAATCTGCTCCTTGATCACAGAGCTGATTTCTTCTGGTTTCAAATTCATGGAGCGCACTCACCTACTTTCAACTGTATTTTGGATAATTCGCGTGTCAGGTCGTAAAGCTTGGTCTTGATACTGCTGTCTACGACGCGGTCCTTGATACGAATTACCATTCCGCCGATCAACTCGGCATCTACATCATAATGCATTTCAAATTGTACATATTTGGTTGTCTCCAGCAGTCTCTTCTCTACCGCGACCTTCTGCTCGTCGGTAAGTTCCACCGCGGAGGTGACATATGCAGTTCCGATATTCTTGTACTCTTTTACCC
>CAVHWG010000128.1:0-2267 GCA_963639645.1 Firmicutes bacterium TM09-10
TATGATACGATCGGTGAGACGATACGACATGCGGCATTTCAGGTGGCCAGTATCATTACAACGACCGGATTTGCAACTACGGACTTTGACTTGTGGCCGAGTCTGTCCAAAGGCATCATATTTGCGCTCATGATCGTGGGTGCGTGCGCTGGCAGTACCGGAGGCGGACTCAAGTGTGGACGTGCATTGCTTCTCCTTAAGAATCTGCGCCGAAACACAAGGCGTGTATTAAATCCGCATCGTGTGGAAGTGGTCCGCATCAACGGACGTAAGATCGGTGAGGATGTGCTCGAGAATACGAACACTTACCTTGTCGCATATGTCGTGATCATTCTGGTAAGTTTTCTGCTCGTATCGATCGACGGATTATCGGTGACAACGAACCTTTCCGCGGTCGTATCGTGCTTTAACAATATCGGACCAGGATTCGAGGCGGTCGGACCGACCTGCAACTTTGGCGTTTTCTCATGGTTCTCGAAGCTGGTTCTGATCTTTGATATGCTGGCGGGACGACTGGAGATATTCCCGATGCTGATCCTTGTGAATTCAAGTACTTGGAGAAGACGATAAGGTATCGAATCGTCCGGCGAAAGAAAAGTAAAAATATGTTTTGAAATATCCGTCGCACCGGATCCGGTGTGGCGGATATTCTTGTTTGTTCGGAGCAGATATGTTATCTTTTATGGTAGATTACAAAAGCAAAAAGTGATTATGGATAAATATGGAAAGGAACAACCGTGGGAATCGTATATCTGGTAGGGGCAGGACCGGGAGATCCGGGACTGATCACGCAAAAAGGCATGCAGCTTCTGCAAAAAGCAGACTGCATCGTATATGACAGGCTTGCATCGCCGGAACTTTTAGCATACGCAAGGGAAGACTGTGAGTGTATTTATGTCGGCAAGGCAGACCGCCATCACACACTGCCGCAGGAAGAAATCAACGCGCTTCTGGTTCGTAAGGCGAAAGAATATGCCTGCGTTGTCCGGTTGAAAGGTGGCGATGTCTATGTCTTCGGGCGTGGCGGGGAGGAGGGCATGTTCCTTGGTGAACATGGAATCTCCTTTGTCGTAGTGCCGGGTGTGACATCCGCGATCGCAGGGGCAGCTTATGCGGGGATTCCGGTTACACATCGTGGTGTGGCGACTTCGTTTCGTGTGATCACCGCGCACAACCGCCGCGATGAGACAACGGATATGAATTTCGCATCGATGACGGACCCGACGGAGACACTGATCTTTCTGATGGGACTTAGCAAGGTGGAGGAGATCGCAGAGGGACTTCTTGCTGCCGGACGTAATCCGATGACAGCGGCTGCGGTCATCTCGCATGCGACAACACCGCAGCAGAAGACCTGTATCGGAAATCTGACCGACATCGCGGATCGTGTCGCGGAGGAAGGACTTACTTCTCCGGCAATGATCGTGGTCGGCAATGTGGTCGCACTCCATGAAAAATTAAATTTTTACGAAAAACAGCCGCTTTGGGGTGAGAATTATCTGGTTCCGAAGATCGGAAGCGAGTCGTCGAAGCTGGCGGAGGCACTGCGTTGCAAAGGGGCTTTTGTGCGGGAATTGCAGCTTGGACGCATTGAGTGGATTCCTTCGCTGTATCGCAGGGAAGAACTGGCAGCAGTAGATCTGCTTCTCTTTACGAGCAAGAACGGTGTTACATACTTTATGAAAAATCTGTTTGCATCGAAGCTGGATGTGCGTGCCCTGGCACATGTAAAGCTGATCGCTATCGGGGAGAAGACGGCGCAGAAGCTGAATGAATACGGACTTCGGGCTGACTTTGCGCCGGAACACTATAACAGCGAGAATCTTGCGACCGAACTGAAAACATACATCAATACCAACTGTGAAAACAATCTGTTCCATAAAGTGACATTATGGCATCCGACGGCAAAGAATGCGGACGAATCCCTTGCGGATTCCCTTGTCACCATCTGCAGCTACGGACGCATGAACGTTTACGAGAATGTGGAAGTTCCGTTATCCGACGACTGGATCAACGAGGATATTGCCTATAACGGAATCCTCTTTACATGCGCCTCTTCTGCGGAGCGTTTCTTATCCGGTGAGACGCGCCGAAGCTGGCTGTATGGCAAACGAAAGATGGATGTCTATGCCATCGGACCGAAGTGTCGGCAGAAACTCGAATCCTTCGGAATCCTGGATACGGTGGAGTCTTCCGCAAGTACTTACGAGGCGATGGTGCACACGATCCTTTCGCGCCGCACGCTCACCTCATAGTCGTGCATTTTT
>CAVHWG010000129.1:0-2539 GCA_963639645.1 Firmicutes bacterium TM09-10
GCCTCGCTGGTAACAGGGAGGGCACATGTAAACCCCATCCGAAGCAAGACCGAAACAAAGCGATGACGTGGCCCGCCAGCTTTAGGTAGGTCGCTTGAGGCGATTGGCAACAGTCGTCCTAGATAGATGATCACTCAACGACATAACCCGGCTTATCGTTCTGCGTAATGCAAAGTAGAAATTTCGGACCGATGTGAGAATGTTCGCATCGGTCTTTCTTTTGGTTTGATCCGTCATCGAGATGGACACATTTTGTCAAAAATAAACAGATTATAAATTGTTTATTAAAAGACTCTACCTCGCTTGACGCCTGCAAAATGCGGGCGTAAGATGCAATTGTAGCACTTGATAAGAATGAGTGCTAAGAATGAGTGCTAAGAAAGAGGCGGTTGCTATGAGAGAAAAAATGTATCAGTTTATGTCAGGCAGAAACGGAGTCGATGATCTTGCGAGAATGCACTCATGGGTGGTGCTGGTGCTGTTGCTCTTTGGAATTTTTACAAGAATCGGCATTTTCAGTGTGCTGGCATTGGCGTTATTGTTCTATATGTACTTTCGCGTTTTCTCACGTAATACATCCAAGCGTTACGAGGAGAATCAGAAGTATCTGAATTTTAAGTATAATCGAACGGTCAGCTGGAATCGTTTCAAAAAGCGCGCAGCACAGAGACGTGACTATCGCTTTTATAAATGTCCGATGTGCAAACAGGAAGTGCGCGTACCGAAGGGACACGGCAAGATTGAAATCACCTGCCCGAAGTGCAGAGAACAGTTTATTCGTAGATCATAAGCCGGAGGAATTATGTTTGGCTATATCAATGTGAATGGCAAGGAATTATCGGAAGAAAATAAGAATATCTACCAGTCCTACTATTGTGGATTGTGTAGAAATCTCCGTGACTTCTGTGGGGCGAAGGGACAGGCGCTTCTCAACTATGATATGACGTTTCTGGTTGTGCTCCTGACGGGGCTGTATGAGCCGGACACAGAGTGCAGGGAGTTTACATGTATGCTTCACCCGGTCAAAAAGCGCAAGGCGCGCTCCAACGAGATTCAGCAGTACGCAGCGCAGATGAATGTGCTGCTCGCTTATTATAATCTTGTGGATGACTGGAAAGATGAGAAGAGTTATACGAAGAAGACGATCGCTTCCATGATCGAGAAAGATTACAGGCGCGTTGCCGGGCAGTACCCGCGACAGGTGAAAGCGGTGGAGGATTACATTGCGAAGCTTTCCGCCTACGAGCAGAACAAGGAGACGAATATTGACCTTGTTGCCGGGCTGACCGGAGAGATGCTCGGAGAAATATTTGCATGGAAGCAGGACGAGTGGTATGATGAACTGAAAACACTCGGCTTTTACCTCGGTAAATTCATCTATCTGATGGATGCGTACGAGGACTTAGAGAAGGATGAGAAAAAGGATTGCTATAATCCACTCCGTTATTTGGAGACAGACGATGAACAGGAATTTGAGGTACTTTGCAGACTGATGATGACGAGCATGCTTTCCGAGTGTGCAAAGTCATTCGAGCGCCTGCCGATCCTGTTGCATGCGGATATTCTGCGCAACATTATATATTCCGGCGTCTGGTCAAAGTACGAGTATATTCAGTTAAAGAAGAAAAAGAGGAAGAAATAATGACAGATCCATATCAGGTGTTGGGTGTTACGCGAGGCGCTTCGGATGAAGAAATCAAGAAAGCATACCGAACATTGAGCCGTAAGTATCACCCGGATGCCAATGTCAATAATCCAAATAAAGATCAGGCGGAGGAACGCTTTAAGCAGGTGCAGCAGGCGTACGATCAGATCATGAAAGAAAAGCAGCAGGGATCGTCCAGCAACTATGGCGGTTTCAGCGGTTACGGCGGCCAGGGCGCTTCTTCCGGTCAGGGGGGCGGCTACAGTCAGCAGGGACCGTTCGGAGGCTTTAGCGGAACCTATTACTACGGAAGTAATAACACGAATTCCCAGAGACGGGAGACTTCTCCGAAAATGCAGGCGGCACTCAATTATCTCCGCAACCAATGCTACACGGAAGCGCTCAATGTGTTAGGAGAGATTCCGTTCACCGAGAGGACCGGACGGTGGTACTATTACAGTGCGGTTGCCAATGAGGGCGCGGGCAATACCGTTACCGCTTTGGAACACATCCGCCGTGCACTTGATCTTGAACCGAGCAACATGGAGTATCGACAGTTCCAGCAGCATTTGGAGTATGGCGGAACCTGGTACACCAATATGGGTAGCAGTTACGACAGACCGTATAGCGGATACAGTAATTTCTGTATGAGTCTGCTCTGTATGCAGGCGTTGTGTACGTGTTGTTGTCGTCCCTTTTAAAGTGTAGCAAATTCGGGTTTGGCGTGATCAGATTTGAGTTTTAATACGGACGATACCGGATTATAGAGTTATAATTATAGAAAATTAGCAGTAGAAGTTTCTATAAGTGACGGACTTGAATGATTCCAATGACCAAGAAAATTCTTCAGAGTTACGACATTGGACCATACAGTTATTTTATCGAAAAAATAGG
>CAVHWG010000130.1:0-4561 GCA_963639645.1 Firmicutes bacterium TM09-10
TCAGTATATTGTGCAGAAATTTCTCCAGAAACGTCTTCGACTGTCGATTGACAAAAAGCTTATTCCACAACAGGTTCGAAGAAATCTTCGTATCTTTTCCCTTCGGAATGAGCAGATAAAAAATGATAATGATCGGCACAGCCGGCAGAAACGCCAGCGGCCACAAACTCTCAAATGTCATATAATACCCTCAAATCTTCATAGATCAGCTTCTTTTGATCTCTTGTCGTGTCGCATAACACATACGCGCCACCGCCTGCCGCACAGCCTTTTTTCAGGCGTGAAGTCAAGCGTGAAAGTTCCCTCTCATACGCCTCGATTGCCTGCGCATCCATCGTGACGCGCAGCTTCTGCTGTGTCTCCATATCGATGAGATTGCGCGTGCCCTCCATATCGATATGCAGCTCCTCACCCGCAAGCGTCTGCAGCATGACCGGACGCTGTTTGCGGTATCTTAAGTATTGCAGCATCTTCTCATACGAGCGGTCGTCCTCCTCCAGAAGAGGCTCCTGCAAAAAGTCACTGATCACGACCGTAACCCCCGCCCCGCCGAGCGGAACTTTCCGCACAGACGAAAGCAGCTCACTCTCCCCGTCAAATGTCCGGCTCTCCAGCCAGTGGATCACACGTGGAAAACTTTTCTTTCCGCCGCCGAGCGAGAGCGGACGCATTAGCTCCGCCGTATCAACAAGCACCACGCGGTCCATATTCGACAAAGCGATATATGCCACCACCGCTGCAAGCATCGTGGCAAGCTCGGATTTCTTCTCGTTTCCGTATGCCATCGACGCACTCGTATCAAGGAGCACCGTCACGACAGCCTCCTTCTCCTCCATATATTCCCGGATGTACATGCGGTCCAGTCTTGCATACACATTCCAGTCAAGGCGGCGCAGATCGTCCCCCGGCATGTACTCACGGAAATCCGAAAACTCCGCCGAAATACCTTTCTGCACCGACTTGCGGTTTCCTGACATATTCATACTGCTTTTGTACGCCATCGCAAGTGAAAGCTGCGACAGCGTATTGTAAAATTCCGAATCAAACATATTTATTCTCCCGGAAACAGCTTCTCTATGATGGCATCCTCGCTAATTCCCTCTGAGATGGCATCAAAACTTAACAGGATACGGTGGCGAAGTACCGGATATGCCACGCTTTTGACATCCTCAAACGCAACGTTAAAGCGTCCTTCCATAAACGCACGCGCACGCGCCGTACGGATGATCGCCTGCGCCGCACGTGGGCTTGCGCCCTCACGGATATACAGATTCTCCTTGTGTGTTGCCATCACAAGATCAAGAATGTAATCCATGACCGCATCCGCGATCGGAATCTGTGCAACAAGACTTCTTACGGTCAGCAGTTCCTCGCCGCTCATGATCGAATGGATCTCAGGCTTGTCTGCCCCCTCCGTCAGATTGACAATGCCGCGCAGTTCCTCCTTATCCGGAAAAGGCACTAAGATCTTGAATAAAAAACGGTCAAGCTGTGCCTCCGGAAGTGGATAGGTTCCCTCCTGCTCGATCGGGTTCTGCGTTGCAAGCACCAGAAACGGCTCATCTAATTTGTGGCTCTCCGTTCCGACCGTGACCGTGTGCTCCTGCATCGCCTCAAGAAGCGCCGACTGTGTCTTTGGTGTCGCACGGTTGATCTCGTCCGCAAGTACCAGATTAGCAAAGATCGGTCCCTTCTCAAAACGGAAGCTGCTGCGTCCGTCTTCCTTTACCATAATGTTTGTTCCGGTGACATCACTCGGCATCAGATCCGGCGTAAACTGAATACGCTTGAACGTAAGCGCCAGCACCTCACTGATCGTGCGCACGAGCATCGTCTTGCCGAGTCCCGGCATCCCCTCAAGCAGCACATTACCGCCCGCAAGCATTGCAAGCATGACCTGGCGGATCACGTCTTTCTGACCGATGATGCCTTTGCCGATCTCCTGCTCGCACTGTATGATTTTGTTCTGGTAGCTTTCAAATTCTGTCATAGTTTCTCCTTTATTCACTCAGATTCTTAAAATAATCTTTGATCACATCTTCCATTCCGCTCGGATAGCGCCCGGAAGAAATTCCCTCATAAGCATTCTTCGTATAATCACCGATCACAGAGTCAAGGCTGACATGATCACCTTCCCACACAAGTCCGTTCTGCGCGCGGTAGGTATCTCCGTTGCTGTCCCCAGTCTTGTTTCCGGTCAGGTTATCATCATCTCCGGTCGCATTCGGCACGCTGACATAATCGTGAGTTCCGCCACCCTGTCCTGTTCCGCGCCCGGTACCGGAGCCATTGCCGCTTCCACCGTTGCCGGATCCACTTGCGTTTCCGTTGCCCTGTCCGTCACTATTTCCGCTGCCATCTCCGTTACTTCCGTTTGCTCCATTTCCGTTTGCTCCATTTTCGTTTGCTCCATTTTCGTTTGCTCCATTTCCGTTTACACCGTTTCCGTTACTTCCATTGTTACCGTCGCCGGAATTGCCATTGTTCACGCCCGGTGTTCCGTTGCTCCCGTTTGAAGCGCTCTGCGTACCGTTGCCGCTGCCCGACTGCTGCCCGTTTGCCTCCGCTGCTGCCTTCGCCATCGCTGCAGCTTCCGCCAAAGCACTCTGCTGTTCCGACGAGAGTTCACTCGCCATATTCATAAGGCTCTGGTTCGCCTGCTCATACTTAAAACCAAGTTTGCTCTCCGCCGCATCGAGCGCCTCCCGGCTGTCCGCGCGGGACAGTTCCTGCATCGAACGACTGAGCGCATCGGAAAGTTCCGCAAGCTTTGCCTTCTGCTCGTCGGTCAGACTGCTCGTATCCATCTGCTTCAACGCATCGGCAAGCTCCTCCAGTTCATCCTGCTTCTCCTTTGCTTCCTGCCGGATGGCATGCCGCTGACTTGCAATATTTCTCGCCTGCGAAGGCACGAACACCAGTCCGCATGCGACCGCAAGCGACAGTACCATCGCGATCAGATGCCTTTTGTCCGGAACCATCCGGATCTTGATCTGCTTACTTGCGATTCCTCTTTTTAACACCTCGACCGCATCGTGGCGCTGCATCGCCGCAAACGCACTCTCATCCTCAATCTTCTCATACGCCGTCTGTGTCCGCTCTTTCAGCCCGAAGGTATCCAGTCTCCGCGCGGCTTCCCTCATGCTGACGCGTTTTACAAAGGCATATACAAGCCCCGCAAGAAGTGCCACAAGAAGTGCAATGCCTGCACACACATGCACATAATAGAACGGAACCCAGATGGATACCGCCTCAAGTATGATTGCAGCAACACCTGCACAAGCCAGAAGGCAGGTGCAGGTATCGAGTGTTTTTGCAATATTCAATTTTCGTCTGCCGTGTCGTATCGCATGCAGAAGATAATTTCGTTCATCCATAGATTTTGCTCCGTCTTAGTTGCCACTCATCTGCTTCTTTGCAAGCTTTGCCGCTTTATTTTTGGACACCGGACTGATGCGCTTCGTTGCGATTGCAAGGAAGATCAGAGAAATCACAACAAACACGATCGTTGAGACGATCAGCCACCAGTAACCCGAAGTTAAAAACTTCATGATTGGTATATTTTTTGTCTGATCGACCATATTGCCGATCATCGATTCCTGTGTCATCGTCTGTACCACAAACTCCGCCAGATAGACCGCCGGATTGAGAAGCAGACATCCGACCATATCCTCGGCATCCTTTGCATAATCCGTCAGTGGGCCGATCATGTAGACCGGAAGTGCCGTCACAACGAAGAAGATCATATAAATTCCATAGGATAAAATGACTGCGGTAATGCTCTTGCGGCAGATCGAGGAGCACATGATTCCGATGCTCGCAGCAAAAAGCGATACAATCAATGCCACCGCGATAAACCAGAACAGATAACTCCATGAAAGTCCGCCCACAACGAAGGTGAGTGCCATAACCGGAACACTCGCCACAGCGAAAAGCATGCCCTGTAACACCGCCGTCATGACTTTGCCCATAATAATGGACCACGGTGTCATGCTCGTTGTCATCATAATATCAAACGTCTGTCGTTCCTTCTCTCCGGAGATTGCCGAGGAGGTATGGATCGGAATGATCGCGCCGAGGATCAGCCACTGTGTCGCCGCAAGAACCGGATACAACCACACGATGCTGGCATAGATATTATCATCCGAGTAACAATTCTGTCTTGTGATAAAAAGCATTGCCACAAAGAAAACGAGCGCCATAATGATCTCATACACGAATACTTCGACACACATCTTATAGCTTCGTGACTGTACTTTTACATCTTTCTTAATGATTGGATTCAGCCGCATTCTGTGTACCTCCTGTCAATTCCATAAATAAGGATTCCAAGTTGCCTTCCTGCTTGTGGAATCCGGTCACAAGCACCTGCTCTGCGATCATCTGTCCGATCATCTGCGCCACCTCCTGCTCCGTTGCCTTGCAGGTCAGCTTTAATTCCTTCTCGCCGATCGAATCCACCGTAATGCCGACGCGCTCCTTTGCGATACGCACCGCCGTCTCCATGCCTTCGCCGACACTTACGATCAGCCGGTCATGACCGAACACGCTCTCCATGACA
>CAVHWG010000130.1:4571-7613 GCA_963639645.1 Firmicutes bacterium TM09-10
CCGCAACAAGCTGTCCCTTGTTCATGATTCCGATACTGTTGCACATCTCGGAAAGTTCAGAGAGAATATGCGAGCTGATGACGATCGTTTTTCCCATACTTTTCAGATTCAGCAGAAGTTCCTTCATCTCCACACGTGCACGCGGATCGAGTCCGGAGTTCGGTTCATCGAGCACCAGAAGTCCCGGATTGTGAATGAGAGCGCGTGCCACACAGAGGCGCTGTTTCATTCCGCGGGATAACGTATCAACATACACTTCCTTCTTATCCGACAGATTGACCAGCTCGAGCAGATCATCCGAGATCCGCGCGGTCTCACGTGATGTCATGCGATACATCGAACCGTAGAAATCCATATATTCTTTCACTTTCAAGTTGTCATACACACCGAAGAAATCCGGCACATAACCGATCTGCCGCTTGATCTCCTTCGGGTTTGACAGTGCATCCACACCATTGATACAGATGCTTCCTGCTGTCGGCGGCATCAGACCGCACACCATGCGGATCGTTGTTGTCTTACCGGCACCGTTCGGTCCCGCAAATCCGAACAGATCTCCCTGTGGCACATGCAGATTCAGGTCATTGACCGCAAGAAATTTGCCGTAATTTTTATATAAATGACTAATTTGAAGCATTGCCAACCTCCTGTTTTGCATTCACATTCACGTAGAAACAACTGTATGCGCGCTCATTCTTCTCCGACGTTGCCCTCTGGTCACTCACGCCGGTCGCACCGGTCACTGTTATGCAATGATCGGTATCCGATGCGTGCTGTCTGCCTTCGCACATACCGACGATCAACGATGACACAACATCCTTCTCTTCCACCACATCGTTTGATCCGTAATTATAGCAATCGATCAGACTGTCAAAAATATCTTCCAGATAGGTGTTCGCCTGATTGTAAATATAGCGATTATTCCTGATTGCCTCCGCGATATCCACGGTTTCTCCCGCTTTCACATCCGTAAGGATCAACACATGGTCATTGCTTTGCAAGGCGACATACGGAAAGTCTTTGTTCGTATTGTTTGTCACGGTTCCGCTCTGTGCACTGCTGCTCAGACTGAGTTTGTCCGTGTCTATCGTTCCAGCGGAAATTCCGCTGCCGACCGCCTTTATATACTGGTTTTCAAAGTTGTTGGCCGGGTTCGCTCCGATGCGGATCTCATCCCCATCATACACAACATGGTTCGTATAGTTTGGCGCCTTTTTCCAGGTTCCGAATGCAGAGAAAGCACATCCAGCATAGGTGTAGTTATCTCCCAGTTTGGTTGACCACTCTTTCGTTCCGGAATGATAGCCCAAAAGATAAGTCTCCATATCCGGATCTGTCTCGTTCGTTGCTTCCTGCACCGATACCGAGCAGGCTCTGATTCCTTTGACCTGTAACCCGTTACCGAAGAGATAAACGATACCAACGAACGCCACGCCGAGAATCGGAATACCGACCCAGTACCACTCACTTTTCTTTGCCTTGCGCAGGATCACATACAGGATCGGTCCTACAAGGATCGCATAAATGATGATCAGGATCTTCAACGAGGTAAAATTCACATCCGTAGACTGACGATCAATCACACTCATCGCACGGCTTCCTATATACGACCATCCGTTATAGCTGTCATAATTGGATGCTTTCAGCGAATTATACTGCACTTCATCGTAAAGGGAATAACAGACATTCTCGCCACCGCTCTGCATCTGCGGATCGGAAAGTGAGATACCGAGCACCAGCACGCTTCCCTGTCCGATCTGAATATCCCAGCCCGGATGCTCGGAACTGAAATATCCGTTCGATCCGGTGTATGAGAACTCGGAATATGCCATATCCTGCAGATTGATTCCATTGTTGACATAAGCGGTATAATCGCCCTGATTCTTATCAAGGATCTTCGAGGCTTCATTCGGCTTTCCTGCCTCCGTTGTGGAAACGTATGACAAATCAAGGAACCCCTTGGAAAAAGCAGAGATCATATCCTCTCCCCGGCTTCCTGTTCCGATGATGAGCCAGCCGCCCTGCGCAACCCAGTCCTCGATCGCGGCGATCTGTTTCGCGTCGAGCACACTCATATCAAAATTATCGATAACGAGGAAATACAGACCGCTCAGACTCTTCTTCAACTCACTCACGGACACATCAACCAGATTGATATCACGATCCGTGTTATCGACATAATAGGTCTGTCCTGCCATCTGCATATAGGAAAGCGCATCAAAATCCTCCGACAGTATACCGACCGTAATCTTTGCCGCCTTGTCACCAAGGATACCGGTAAGCTGCACCTGCTGTAACACTTCCCCCTTATCGTCAAGGAAAGTGATGGACGCGATTCCTCTCGAGTCCTCGTAATCCTCCACCGGAATCGTCAAAATATACTGTTTCTGTCCTCCCTGTGCCAAAACCATCTTCGTATCAAACGCACTGTACGTATTCGAACCGCCATCCGCGATCATCTGAAAACGCACCGTTCCGTCAAAATCTTCTCCTTCGTTGGAAACTGTAATCTGAAATGTACCTGATGTGGTGTCCTGCCTGAGCAGAACTGCATCGCCTGTGAATTGCTGCTTCTCATCAGCCCTCACACGCACCGGTACCATGATCGAACAGAACATGATCACACACATGAAAATGAACGCCGCAGCGGTCAGTCTTTTGGTCATAACTTCCTCCTTCTACAAACTACATGTCTTGCTGATAACTACTATAGCATAAGCAGGGGCGAAATGTCTTTTAAGAAATCTCATATTTTCTTTAAGACTTTATGAATATGCATAAGATTGCATAAAAATGAGGGCACCTGATTACTCAGATACCCTCAAATCGTATTCTCTCAAATTTTTCTTGACAAACAATACAGATACCTATATTACAGTTGTTAGAAAGAAACGTTTTACTGTACTTACTGCCTGCCGGCTTATAACAAACGATTATGTCACTGTCCTCATAGATTATATCTAAACTATTTATATCTAAACTATTCATATCTACTGGTCATCCATATCATTGCTTCCATCCTCAGTATTGCGATAATAAGCC
>CAVHWG010000131.1:0-3688 GCA_963639645.1 Firmicutes bacterium TM09-10
TCCGGATAAAATCCCATTAAAATCGGATTCTTAACTGTAACCATTTTTTTCTCCTATAATACGTAACCAAATCCTAAAATTGTAAATTTCTTATCTCTGTCTTCTTCCGCAACCTCGATCCGTACGGTATGCTCCGCGCTCTCCTCTTCCTGAAAAACGATCATTGCATTACAATGCTGCCAGTTGTTAATATGAGGATCCGCGGTCATGCGCCGCTCACCATCCACGGAAACATATGCTTTTCCGACATCCACCTCACCGGAATCCTTAAAGATCAGCACCAATGATTTACAGTTAATGCGGATCGTAAAGCATGCCTGATCCGGCATTGTTCCGTCATACATCCAGTTGTATGGGAACTCCGGTGTCAGTTCTAACCGGTCATCCATCTCCACACTCTGGAGCTGATCATCCGTCGCACAGAAACCTCCTTCATCAATTTCAGCTCCGCCATAAACATCTTTCTTATCCAGAAGCCGTACATATTCGAAATTTTTGCCGATCGCCGGTTTCATCTGCAGACGTTGTGCAAGCATTCCCTCCTCGGTCAATCCACTCTCAAATGCGTCCAGTCTTGCATGCTCGCTGGAATCGCACCGTTCAAACAGATACTGTAGACTGTCTGCCATAATGGTATGCCCGATATTGCTCGGATGGAACATATCATAGAAAAACTGATTTTTGGTCAGGATCCGTCCTTCATCCGGTTTCATTGTAAACTGCTCCACAACCGCATCCCGAATACTTACCATCGGAAGATCGTAGAGTCTGCCGACCGGGCTTAACCGTTCCTGCAGGTTCCAGTCGTTTGCAAATACCGAAAACAACAGAACTACCGCCGGATTCCACTCCAGCTTTAAGATTTTGCGCACAAGACTCTCGTAGCACACGCCTTTCGTCTCATCGCCTTCATCATTGACAGCAAATTCTACCACTACGATATCCGGCTTCTCGCCATCCCTCAATACATCTCTGTCAAAGCGGAGCATTCCAAGTTCTGAAGGAGTTCCTCCAACGCCCGCCTTAATAAACTTAACATTGTCGCCCATCGCAAATCTGCTCTGAAAAAGCTGATAGGACTTATAGGCATAACACTCGGTATTGATCGGTGTCGCTCCCGCTCCCTGCGTGATCGAACCTCCGATATATGCAAGCGTTACTTCTTTTCCGGCTCTTGCCTTCTCAATCGCTTTGCGGATACGATACGTGTTACCCAGATTCATGAGAGAACGCTCGATCATAGAACAGTACCGTTCTGATTTCGTATCCACAGCTACTTCTTCCACTTCTTCCGGTGCCGTATATCCGTCGTTCAGATAAAAACGCACGCTTGCCTTTCCCATCTTTTCCGGTGCACTCATAATAAATTTAATCTGCCCCGGAATGTCATCATCTTCCGTCCATGTATAATCCGACAAAGAAATACGTCGCTCCATTCCGTCTCCGGTGAGTTCGCATTTCAAATTAGTTCCGCCTCCGTAGAGATCTTTTTTGCCATACATCTGAAAAATAAATGTAAGCTCTTCCTTCGGATTATCGGTTTCTACCGAAACGCCGATACTGTGTACCAGTTTTCCAAATCCTTCCACCGTCTCCAATAACTGAAGCATCTTCTCATCCGTAATATTTCCGACGATCTGCGCGCTGTTGGTCAATCTTCCGTCGCTCTCATAGATAAAATGAATCGCACTTCCGTCTTCCTGCTTTGCGCCGAAGATCTCCTTGTCCTTCATAATGTAAAAATATGGTCTCATCTTCTCCGGATCCTTTGGTGCTGCCGGTCCATTCATAACACTTACCTCCCTGCCTTCTTGGCTTTCTTTTCTTTATACATTTCAATATCACTCATGCGCATGCACTCTTCAAAAGATTCACGCGCCGTAATCTGCGTAATATAATGCCCCATCGAGCATTCCGCCCGGTACGGTTTACCACTTTGTTCATTTGCAATGTCCAGATAATGTCGAATCTGATTCTCCACCTCCCTGACAAATCCCGCATTCGCTCCGGTCAGGACAAATACAAACTCATCCCCTCCGGTTCTGGCTGCAATACCGTATTTACCGATTGTCTTGCGTATTGCTTCTGCAACGGTACAGATTGCCCAATCGCCTTCCTTATGGCCATAAGTATCGTTGATTACTTTCAGGCCGTCCACATCAACACTTGCACAGATCAGACAGCGGTTCTCCAGTATCCATTCCGGCCATTTCTTATTAATATAGTCTTCCATACCCCTGCGATTGCTTAATCCTGTCAGATAATCCGTCACGCTTTTTTCCTGATTCTCCTGATTCAGATGGATCAGAGACTTTGTCGCATAGAAATTGTTGATTGTCTGACTTAATGTCAGGTTCCAGTCATGATAAAATTCATCCGGACCATCCAGCGGATTTTCAAACTGCACGACTGTATAGCCGAAATTTTTTTCCCGATTATGCAATACCCGAATGTAATATACTTTCCAGCTGTCATCACAGACTTCCCTTGGAAGAATTTCCTTCTGCCGAAAGCTTTGTCCGGATATATTTAAGATCTTCCCGTTCTTGATTCCCATACCAAGCTTTGCAGATGAAGTAATATCCCGTGTAAAATATTGAATATTATTCTTCTCTTCTCCGAGCAGTCCCAGATAGAATTCTTTGCAGCTTCCAAGCAGGCGCAGATTCTTGGCTACAATATGTTTCATCTCCGTATAATCGGCACATCCGTCCATGTCCGTTGAAAAATAGGATTGCCGGTTATGTTTTTCACGGATTTCTATCAGTTTGCGGTAGATTTCATCACTGTTCTTGTCTTCCCGATCCGTGCAGTCCTTTGTACTCTCCCGGTACAGGATTTTTGCCGGAACATATAAATTGCGTTCCCTCGGCACGCCCTCGATCAGATCCCGTACAAGATAGACCGCCTCTTTTGCCATCGCCTCATAATCTACAGCGATCGATGTCAATTGCGGAAGCACCTCCCATGACTCCGGTGAATCATCCACGCCACTGACCATAACATCCTGTGGCACCGAAATTCCGTGTTTCTCAAGTGCGATTGTGAGAGCTCTCGCCATAAAGTCATTCGCACAAACAATTGCATCCGGACGATGTGCTTCATCAGAAAAGAAACATTCATAAGCCTCTTCTCCTTTTCCCTTCCACATATCTCCGTAAAAAATTGAATTATCATAGATTGGAAGTCCGAGCTTCTCCATCGCCAGCCGGTAGTGCTGTTCCCGGATCCGGCTGTCATAATGCCCCTTGTATCCTGCCATAAAACAGATATTTCTCGCAGAATGCGTATTTGCAATATGCTCAACCAACTCCTCAACCATCGAATTGGCATCCGACAGTATCCCGTAGAACCCCTCCGACGCCTCACGAAAACTGACGACCGGACAATGGGCTCTGTTTTTCAAACCTTCGATCAGTTTTATACGAAAGCTGGGTGTATCATATGTATCCAGTGCAACAATGATTGCATCAAATTCTTCAATCGGTGCAAAATCGACAACGTTCTTCTCGTACAGATCATACATTGTCTCGGTTTCTCGGATTCCAAATGAAGTCAGGAAAACAATATTATAATCGCATTGTTTTGCCGTCTCGGCCAGCGATCTGCTGAGCACCTGCTGGAATTCCAATTCTGCACGGTTCAAAAAGACCCCGATTGTTTTTCTTTTGTTATAAAACATCCAGAT
>CAVHWG010000132.1:0-4217 GCA_963639645.1 Firmicutes bacterium TM09-10
AGAGGCTGTCGCTTTAACGATTTCTAAATCGTGAAGCGGCAGCTTCCTTTTTTCTGATTTTCTCTATATAATTGCTCTGTTTCTATTGAAACGATAGCTTTTTCGTAAAAAAGCCGTACTTTAATACAATCCAAAACTGGATTTGAAAAAATTTTTGGATTTTCTAAATTTATGCACTCTTCAAAGGAAATAAATGTCTTCCCATTTTTCCTTTTTGGATTTTATTATGAAGTTTATTTACATTTTTTGCCATTGCCAACAAAATACTTTCAGCAAGAACATTCGATGTGCCGCGACTCAAATATCTACGAAACTGCATATCCTGTTTCAGTTCACCAAAAGATCCTTCTGCCTGGATGCTTCTGTTTATTCTAAGAAGAATTCCTTCGTCAGAGAGAATCCGTTCCAAATCCTCCTCTCGATATTTCAAAAATGTTTTTGCCACAGAAAGCACTTTGTTTCGTTCTTCTATTGGTGTTTTACAGTTGTTCCCTTTGATACACTCTTTCTTGTAAGGACAATCTTTACATTCCTTACATTGATAAATGTTTTTTACACTGACATATCCGGTTTTTGATTTAGAACGCCGGAGATGTGTAAAGGACAGCTGTTTCCCATTTTTGCAAATATAAGAGTCATTTTCTTCATCGTAATCCATATTTTCTATACGACCGATGTCATTTTTATATTTTCTCTTTTTTGATATTTCATAATTCGATGGTTTAATAAATGCTAGCTGTTTATTTGTATCTAAGAACACGTAATTCTCTTCGCTTTCATATCCGGCATAGAGTTGCAGTAATTTTCAATATAAAACCGTCGTGGAATTTGCCACGGCGGTTTTGTTATGCAGTTTCATTGTATTATCATGGCAAATCCGTTATACTATAAGAAGTGTGACAGACAGCTTTTGTGCGAAAATTAGGAGGCGAGTATGCTTACAATTGTTTATGGAGATGTTGAAGGAGCAATCAAAGATCCGGATACTTATTTTAATCATACGTATTCACAGAAGTGGTTTGAAGATCCGTTTGTGAAAGAAATGGTAAAGGCGGTAGATAAGTCAGAAGTATTATCTTCTCATGCAATTGAAAGTCCGGTTCTTGGAATTATACCCACGACAAGGTTGTCCGGTGGCGTAAAGGCGTTGATTCTGGTGTATAAGAAACCGGAATTGTTGATTGATTGTACGGCATGCGGGGAAAATTGTGCGAGATGGCTTCTTGAGATTGCAAAAAAGCAGGATACATTGATCAATTTGAATTATTTTATGGATTTTCCGGAACCGTTTGAACTTCGGATTCAAAATACCGGAGCGGTTTGCCATAATTCGGATGAATTTTACCGTAATTCAATTCATTTTGTGAGGTAATGATATGGTTGGAAAGCATAGAGTTCAGATTGGGGATAATACGGTTCGATATGATTTTGTATTATCACGGAATATTACGATTATCCGTGGAGACAGCGGAACCGGAAAGACAACATTGTATAATCTGGTTCAGGAAGTAAACCAAAAGCAAAATAGTGGAATTCAGTTGAATTGTGATTGCGGTTGCTATGCACTTACAGATTTTGATTGGGAAGAGGTTATCAAAAGGCATCCAAGGTCAATTATTTTTGTGGATGAGAATTTTGGCTGGATGAGAAGTGAAAAGTTTGCATCAATCGTCAATTCGGCGGACAATTATTTTGTCCTAATTACGCGCGCATATCTTCCGATGTTGGCATACAGCATTAAAGAAGTGTACAGTATGCATGTGTCTGGCAAATATGTTACATTAAATAATGAGTATGAGATTACATTGAACGAATTGAAAAATGTATATAATCAGACCATGAGTTTTCCGCAAGAATGCATCACGCCGGATTATGTATTGTGTGAGGATTCGAATTCGGGATATGAATTGTTTCATGCTTTGGCAGATAAATTATCTTCGGAATGTTATAGTGCATCCGGGAAGTCAAACATTCCGGAATGCCTGTTGAATTTTGAGAATGATAAGACTTATCTTGTTATTGTAGACGGTGCTGCGTTTGGTTCGGAGATGGGGGTAACTACCCGTTATATGATGCAGCATGAGAATTGTTATTTGTATGCACCGGAATCGTTTGAGTGGCTATTGCTCAAAGTTATGTTTTCGAAAGATCCGAATATTTATCGCATTTTGAAAAATCCGAGTGATTATGCAGAAAGTACAAAGTATCTGAGCTGGGAGAGATATTTTACGCATGTGCTGGAAGAGCATACGCGTGGGACGGATCTGGAATATCATAAAAAGAAACTGAACAAGCAGTATCTGTATGCAAAGGCAATGAATACAATCTCCAAGTTTTTATTGGAAAGTAACATCAATTTTGAGAAGGTCTGCGGAGGTGCCGGGACAGGTAAAGATAGGATGGTATTTGAGGGAGAAAATTGTATAATAGAGAAAGATAATGCGTAAGATGATACGCAAGATAACACATACAAAAGAAGAAAGGGAGAAACGATACGATGAAGAAGAAAAGTAAGTTCATGGAGGAGTTGAAGAAATTTATCTTAAGAGGCAACGTCATGGATATGGCAGTCGGTGTCATTGTCGGTGGTGCGTTTACCGCAATTGTTACATCGCTGAATGCTGACATTCTGACGCCTATTCTGGGATTGTTTGGAGGCACGGATTTCTCTTACCTTTGCGTGAAGCTTGGAAGCGGAGAGAATGCTCCGGTATTGCATTACGGTAATTTTATTACAGCGATCATTAACTTCCTGATTACAGCACTTGTCATCTTTATTTTGCTGAAGGTGATCAATGGACTTACAGAACGTCTCAGTGCGCTTACAGGCAATGAGGAGGAAAAGCCGGCTCCGACTACGAAGAAGTGTCCGTATTGCTGTTCTGAAATTGATATTAAGGCAACAAGATGCCCACATTGTACTTCAATTCTGGAGGAAAAATAAACACAAAGTGTGAGTCGGTGAGAAAATCACTGACTCATTTTTGGATGTGCTATGATGGAAGAAACTGAATGGTAAGTTGAGAAGGAGATACGGGATAGAGATGGATACAGAAACAAAGCAGCGTCTGGACAAACAATTTGAGTTCATTCGGGAAATTGATAAGGAAAAATTTATCGGACGGCAGACTTATCTGACCGGTGGGACGCGCAAAGAGGATGATGCGGAGCATGCGTGGCATATGGCGATCATGACGCTTCTGTTAAGTGAATATGCAAACAAGGAAATTGATGTGCTTCATACGATCAGTATGCTTCTTATTCATGATCTGGTTGAGATTGATGCGGGAGATACCTATGCGTACGATGAGGAAGGCAAGAAGACACAGGCAGAGAGAGAAAAAAAAGCAGCAGATCGTATTTATGGAATGCTTCCGGAAGAACAGGGAAAGAAGATGTATGATCTGTGGCTTGAATTTGAAGCGCAGGAGACCCCGGAAGCCAAGTTTGCAAGAACGATGGACAATATACAGCCTATGATGCTGAACGCCGCCACAGACGGCAAGGCGTGGGTAGAACACGGTGTACATTTAAGCCAGATCCTCGGACGGAATGCACATACCGCAGAAGGATCGGAAACTTTGTGGGAATATGCACGTGAGAATTTTATTCGGCCACATCTGGAACAAGGCCACATTCGCGAAGCTTAGCAATCGGAACGATTGTCGGACTTGTGCCTTCGAATGCAAGAAATTTATATTTTACAGCAAGGAAAATATAGACACTCATGGAGCATGTTTTATAATAAAATGTATTGAGAGAGCAATTCAAGAGATGGGAATTGCTTTGATTTACTATATTAGGGAGTGTGTTTGATATGAGAAAGTATACAAGACCGGTTTTGGAAGTTTCGGCAGATATGACGGAAGGTGTATATCTGGCATCCGGAAATGCACAGGATGAGGAGAAAGTAACCTGCCGATTCGGAAGAACGGAGGCCAATCCGGGATCGGATAAGTGCCAGACCTGTTCCGTAACCGGTGGCGTGACCAATGTGACACCGGAAGTTCAGGAATCCTACCGCAAGGAAGATTTCACAACCTGCCCGGATCATATGCCAATCAAAAATTCATAAAGAAAACGTAAAATGACGGGTATGAAATTCATACCCGTCATTTTTATACCTATAAAATCATGTCAAATTATGCATTCTTCTGTGCGTCATTGTACTTCTGTACGTAATTCTTGATACGATCGTATGGATTAAGAAGATCGCT
>CAVHWG010000132.1:4227-10779 GCA_963639645.1 Firmicutes bacterium TM09-10
TTAAAGTATCGATGATGTAAGCGATGTACTTACTCATGTCGCAGCTGATGTAGTATTCTCTGCTTAACAGCTCCGGTGTCTGGTAGATCAGGTTGGTTGTAACAACACGGTAGATCAGACCTTCCTCGTATGCCTTATCGAAAGAAGCAAGTCCGTTTGTGAACAGACCGAATGTAGAAACAACGAAAATACGGTTTGCATTGCGCTTCTTTAACTCTCTTGCGGTATCGATCATACTCTCACCGGAAGAAATCATATCATCGATGATAAATACATCTTTGCCGTCGACGTTGGAACCTAAGAACTCGTGAGCGACGATCGGGTTACGTCCGTCAACGATCTTGCTGTAATCACGTCTCTTGTAGAACATACCCATATCAACACCGAGTACGTTTGCAAGGTAGATCGCACGGTTGGTAGCACCTTCGTCCGGGCTGATGATCATTAAGTGATCGGCATCTAATGTGAGGTCTTTTACGTTCTTTAAGATACCCTTGATAAACTGATAAGAAGGCATTACGTTCTCGAATCCGTTGAGCGGGATTGCATTTACGACACGAGGATCATGTGCATCGAAGGTGATGATATTGTCGATTCCCATGTTGTACAGCTCCTGTAAAGCCAACGGGCAGTCAAGAGATTCGCGGGCAGTTCTTCTGTGCTGACGGCTCTCATACAGGAATGGTAAGATCACCGTAATTCTGCGGGCTTTGCCGCCGACAGCAGCGATGACACGCTTTAAGTCTGCATAGTGGTCGTCCGGAGACATGTGGTTTGTCTGACCACACAGAGAATAAGTCAGGCTGTAATTGGTTACGTCTACCATAATAAAGAGATCATAGCCACGTACGGACTGATTGATCACACATTTCGCTTCTCCCGATCCGAAACGCGGGATGTAAGGCTCAATGATGTAACTTTCCTTGTGGTAATCTTTGAACGCGATATCATTATGGTGTTCATGTTCGCGGTGCTCTCTCCAGGTCGCAAGATAGTCGTTTACTTTCTTTCCGAGTTCTGCACAGCTGGCGGTAGGGATCAGTCCCAGAGTACCGGTTGGCATGGTTTCCAGAATTCTTTCATCGTTTGGCATGATTTGTCCTCCATTAAATGTGTAACAATATTTATATGTAATAACCTGTAATAAATACAGGGTATTAACGGTTTGGTCGCTGCTGCTTCTGAATACGGATGTCCATCTTCGAAAAAAGCTTGATCATCGTATAGTCGCCGCAGATGCGGGAGAAGGTTCTCTCCGAATAGATGTCCACGATCTGGTTGAAGTTCAGATTCGTAGAAATGATCGTCGATTTGTGCCGGAGCAGCCGCTCATTGACACATAGAAAAAGCTGCGAGGTTGTAAAGGAATTGGATAACTCCGTACCCAGATCGTCAATTACAAGAAGATCGCAGTCAAATATGTTCTGGTGCGCCGCGATCGCGTCCGCATCCTTTTCAAACACACCTTTGCTTAATATATCAAATAATTGGAAAGCTGTAAAGTAGATCACCGAATAGCCTTTGTCCAAAAGTTCCTTGGCGATGCAGTTGGAGAGGAAGGTTTTACCGACTCCGGTGCTGCCGTAGAAGAACAGATTCTTCGGTTTATTGTCAAAATCATCGATAAACTGGTGACATGCATCCACTGCCTGTCGTGCCGTAGCCAAAGCGGACAGACCAGTCGTGCTGCTGATGTCATCATCGGAATAATAATCATAAGAAAAATGAGAAAAATTCTCACGTTCAAGGATCGTTTGAATATTGGACTGTGCGTAGACGGTGTTGATGATCGCCTGCTTGAAACAGTGGCACTTCTGACCGTTCACATAGCCGGTATCCTTACAGTCCGGACAGCGATAGACCGGATCTAAATACTGCAGAGAGTATCCGTTCTCCTTCAGAAGCCGGTTTCGCTCCTCGCGCAAAGCATTCAGTTCATCCTTCAAAGAAGAGATCGCGGATGGATCTCCGTCTAAGAGAAGACGTGCCTTGCGAACCGAACTGGATGCAACTGCGGCATCAATCTCCTGCAGACGCGGAACGCGTGCATAGACAGACTTGCGGCGCTCGTCAAGAATGCGTCGGTCCTCAAGCTGTTGACGGTCGTAGTCTCGCATGATTTCATCATATTGGGAATTGGATAGTGCCATAGTTTCCTCCGGGATTAACGAACGGTTGAAGAGAGAAGTGCTCCCTCAAGGTTCTCGTAATCGTAGTTGCGTGGGTTAAAATTATTAAAACTGTTCCGCTTAACAGTTGCGGAATTACCTGCCTTGGCAGAAGAGGTTTTCTTTGCCTTGGAATAAGAAGCGTCCATGCGTTTGACGTCCTCTAAGGTATGTGCCTGATTCTTGTGCCAACTCGTAAGGATCGAGTCGGTATATTCAAAGCTTGGCTGATGCGTTGCGGAAATCGTGCGGCTGCACGCCTCCTGGATCAGCGCAAGATCAAAAGCGTATTCTTTCGTCCACTTGCGGATGAATGCGGTCTCGGATTCGACAAGGCTTCGTCCTGTGATGCCGAGTGCTTTCATGACACCGTAATATGCCTGCGAATGGATCGCCGCGTCCTCTTTTGCCTGCTCAACGGTCGTAATATTGTTTGCGTGCCATCCAATCGCTACCTTGTCCAGATAACGCATGCTCGAATGTCCCTTGCTGATACAATACTCCAATAAGTAGACGATCAGGTCGTTGGAGAAATGAAGCTCCTCACGCCAGTAGAGTACGGTGTTGACATCCGATTCGCTGAGCGGATGACGGATGTAAGTCTCTACGATAAAGAATAATTCGGAGATCGATTCATCCTTGCGGAATGTTGAGATCTCATCAAGCGTATATTTGCGCTTCGCCGGTGTTGCGACGGCATCGCTGACCGGATCGTTGAGTGCAGAGGATGCCTCAAGGATCGCCTTCACTTTCTCTGCTTTCACGGAGGCAGCATTTGCATCAATCACAGAATCCGGATGGACGTTGTTTACCGGAGCTGATTGATTTTGCGTCTGCATCTGCCCATTTGCGGAAACCGGTGTAGTTCCTGTGGTGCTTTCATTATTATAGTAAGAAAGCATATGTATTCCGCAGATCTGTCCCTGTGAATCCTCATCAAGGCTCAGAATTCCCGCCTTCTGCCAGTAGCGCAGCGCGCGGATGACGTCCATCTCCGTATTATTAAATTTGTCCGCAATCGCAGAAATTGTAAAATTGCATGCATGAGACTGCACGCAACGTAATAAATATAAATATACCTTAACAAATTCCCCGTTCGCCTGTGGCATAAAGTCATCGATGAAACGATTGGAAATTAAGGTATCTGTAGTTGGACAATCATTGTGTAACTGAATCTGAACCATAATGTTTCTCTCCTTTAGTGCATTTGTGATTATAGCACAATCATTTTGCAAATGGAAGAAGAAAAAGTACGCAAATCCGCACAAATCAAGGGTTTGTTGGCATTGAGGATAACGTGGATAATGTGGATAATTTTGTCGAAATAACGGGATAGCGTTCCGAAACATTCCTCAAATGTTGAAAAATAAGCAACCGTGGCAGGCATGCCCAAAATACAACATAGCAACAAAAAATCCACATAGCAAAATTGAAAAATCAACAAAACTATGTGGATAATGTGGATAACTTATTTGCCGAGAATCACTTCGCCGATTTCTACGACATTTCCGGCACCCATAGTTATCAACAGGTCGCCGTTCATACATTTTTTTAATAAAAATTTTTCGATTTCCTCAAAGGAAGGGAAATAGTAAGCCTCGGTTCCCTTGACTTTCAGGCGGTCTAAGATATCTTTGGAGCTGACACCGAAAGTATTCTGCTCGCGTGCCGCGAAGATGTCTGTAAGCACGACCACGTCCGCCATCGAAAGAACATCGGCGAAATCGTCGAGGAATGCTTTCGTTCTGGAGTACGTATGTGGCTGGAATACAAGTACAAGCCGCTTGTGAGGATAGTTCTCCGCTGCGGTCAGTGTTGCGCGGATCTCGGTCGGATGGTGCGCGTAATCATCGATCACGGTCACGCCGTCCACGGATCCTTTATACTGGAAACGACGGTTGGCTCCGCCGAAAGCATCAAGTCCCTTTACGATCGCATCGGTATCGAGCCCCATGGTGACAGCGAGTGCGATCGCAGCGAGTGCATTGCTTGCGTTGTGACGTCCCGGAACGGAAAGTTTAATCTCTGCGAGCTTCTTACCGTCATGCATCGCGGTAAAATGCGGACACGCCTTGTCGTCGTAAGACAGATCCTCGGCATAGAAATCGAATGACGGATCAAAGCCGTAAGTGATGATCCTCTGCGGGAGTCCGTTGGTGAGTGCTTCGTAATTGTCGATCTCACCGTTGATGATCGTTGCACCGCCCGGCAGCGTATTGCCGGCAAACTTGCGGAACGAGTGGCGGATATCGTCAAGATCCTTGAAGAAATCAAGGTGTTCTGCTTCTACATTTAAGATAATGCTGTATTTTGGGCGGAAATTTAAGAAACTGTTTGTGTATTCGCATGCCTCGGAAACGAACATCTCGGAATCTCCAACACGAAGGTTGCCGCCGATGGACGGAAGGATTCCTCCGACACTGATCGTAGGATCGGCATCTGCGGCGAGCATGACTTCACTGATCATGGAAGTGGTTGTTGTCTTACCGTGGGTTCCTGCCACAGCAACGGATTCTTCGTAATTGTCCATGATCTGTCCGAGCAGTTCGGCGCGGGAAAGCATTGGAAGATTCTGTGCGACAGCCTCGGCGTACTCCGGGTTATCCTCATGGATCGCTGCGGTGTAGACAACCACGTTGATGCCCGGGATGATATTGGATGCCTTCTGTCCGTAGAAAACGGTTGCTCCCTTGGATGCAAGTGCGCGGGTGAGATCGGATTCCTTGGAATCGGATCCGGAGATCGTAAAGCCTTCTTCAAGCAGGATCTCTGCAAGTCCACTCATGCTGATACCGCCGATTCCGATAAAATGTACATGGATCGGCTCGTTAAAATTTAATTTATACATAAAGATTACCTACCTATTTATAAATGATTTATTTCACTATTATACCACTCTGTAAGCAATGGCGCACCTGAAAAATTATTGTGCAAATTGCCAAAAAACACCAAAATAAATACAACAATTTGTGAAAAGTGTTGTATATAAAATGCCACTATGCTATAATAGATAAATCAGAAAGCAGAAACGAAATCTGCCGATGAAAGAGTGGAACCTATAAAAAAATAAGAACAGACGAGGAGTGATTACGTGATTAAAAAAGAAATGATAGCTATGCTTTTAGCAGGCGGTCAGGGCAGCAGACTTGGAGTTCTGACAGCGGATGTTGCGAAGCCGGCGGTCGCATTCGGAGGAAAATATCGAATCATCGATTTCCCGCTCAGCAACTGTATTAATTCGGGTATCGATACTGTGGGTGTATTGACCCAGTATCAGCCGCTGCGGTTGAACACACACATTGGAATTGGTATTCCGTGGGATCTGGATCGTAACAACGGCGGAGTAACCGTGCTTCCACCATATGAGCGAAGCGACAATAGTGAGTGGTATTCCGGTACAGCGAACGCGATCTACCAGAATCTGCGTTACATGGAGAGTTATAATCCGGAATATGTTCTGATTCTTTCAGGAGATCATATTTACAAGATGGATTATGAAGTCATGCTCGACTTCCATAAGGCAAACAATGCAGACGTTACGATCGCTACCATGCCGGTACCTCTTGAGGAGGCAAGCCGCTTCGGTATCGTGATCGCAGATGAGAACAAGAAGATTCAGGATTTCCAGGAGAAGCCGGCAGAACCGAAGAGTAATCTGGCATCCATGGGTATCTATATTTTCTCATGGAAAGTTTTAAGAGACGCGCTCATTGAGATGCAGGATCAGCCGGGATGTGACTTTGGTAAGCATATCATTCCATATTGCTTCGAGAAGAACATGCGCCTTTTTGCATATGAGTTCAACGGATACTGGAAAGATGTCGGAACACTTGGCTCTTACTGGGAGGCCAATATGGAGCTGATCGACCTTATTCCGGAGTTCAATCTCTATGAGGAATACTGGAAGATCTATACGAAGTGCGACACGATCGAGCCGCAGTATATTGCGCCGGGCGCGCGTGTGGAGAGATGCCTGATCGGTGAGGCGTCGGAGATCCACGGAGAAGTGATCAATTCGGTGATCGGACCGAATGTTTATATTGGTGAGGGATCGGTGATCAAAGATTCCATTATTATGAAAGACACCTGCATCGGCAAGAATGTCACGATGAACAAGTCGATTATCGCGGAGAACTGCCGGATCGAGGATGGTGTAACACTTGGTGTTGGCGAGTCGGCTCCGAATACGCTGAATGCAAGCATTTATTCATTCGACCTTGTGACGGTCGGCGACGATTCGGTGATTCCGGAGAATGTGACGATCGGTAAGAATACCGCGATATCCGGTGTGACCGACAAGGACGATTATCCGGACGGACAGTTGGCAAGTGGCGAAGTAATCATTAAGGCAGGTGACAGAAAATGAAAGCAGTAGGTATTATTT
>CAVHWG010000132.1:10789-26550 GCA_963639645.1 Firmicutes bacterium TM09-10
GGAGGCAACAACAACCGGATGGGTGAGCTCTCCAAAAAGCGTGCGATCCCTGCAATGCCGGTAGGAGGAAGTTTCCGAAGCATCGATTTTGCATTGAGCAATATGAGCAACTCACATGTACAGACCGTAGCGGTGCTGACACAGTACAATGCACGCTCGTTAAACGAGCATCTGAGCTCTTCAAAATGGTGGGATTTCGGACGTAAGCAGGGAGGTATGTATCTGTTTACACCGACAGTGACCGCGGAGAACAGTGACTGGTATCGCGGTACGGCGGATGCCATGTATCAGAATATTGATTTCTTAAAGAGACGCCATGAGCCGTATGTTATAATCTCAAGCGGTGACTGCGTTTATAAGATGGATTATAATAAGGTGCTCGATTATCATATCGCAAAGAAAGCGGATATCACGGTTGTCTGCAAGGATATGCCGGCCGATGCAAGCATCAACCGCTTTGGCGTGCTGCGTATGAACGAGGATTCCAGAATCGTGGATTTTGAGGAGAAGCCGATCATCGCACAGTCGAACACGATCTCGACCGGTGTGTATGTGATCCGCAGAAGACAGCTCATCGAGATCCTTGAGAAATCTGCAGAGGAGAACCGATTTGATTTTGTTGCGGATGTACTGATCCGTTACAAGAACATCAAGCGCATTTACGGATATAAGATGAAGGAGTACTGGAGCAATATCGCCAGTCTGGATGATTATTACCGCACGAATATGGACTTCTTAAAGCAGGATGTCCGGGATTACTTCTTCCGTCAGGATCCGAAGATCTACTCCAAAGTGGACGATCTTCCACCTGCAAAATACAATGCAGGATCCGAGATCATGAACAGTCTGATCTCCAGCGGTTGTATCATCAACAGCCGTGTTGAGAATTCGGTATTATTCAAGAAGGTATTTATCGGCAAGAATTGTGTGATCAAGAATTCCATTATTCTGAACGATGCCTACATCGGTGACAATACGCACATCGAGAACTGCATCGTGGAGAGCCGCGGAACGCTGAAGGCAAATACTTATTATTGCGGAGAGGACGGCATACGCATTGTCTCCGAGAATAATGAGCGGTACATACTCTAAATGTAGATCGGTTACATGGAGAGAAGGGGGAAAATATGCAGATTACAGATATCCGGATACGCAAGGTTGACAAGGATGGTAAAATGAAAGCCGTAGTATCCATCACCATTGATGATGCATTCGTGGTACATGATATCAAGATCATAGAGGGCGAGAAGGGATTGTTTATCGCAATGCCGAGTCGCAAGGCGAGCGACGGTGAGTACCGTGACATTGCTCACCCGATCAATTCGGGAACAAGAGAGAAGATTCAGAAGATGATCTTAGAGAAGTACGACGAAGTCTTGGAAGAGACGGCAGAGTAAAGAATCGGGGCTGTGGAGAAATCCATAGCCCCTTTTGAGCGAAAAGAAAGAGTAGGAGAGTTGTTATGTTTTTAATTGTCGGTCTGGGAAATCCGGATAAGAAATATGAGAAAACGCGACACAATATTGGCTTTGATACCGTAGATGCGCTTGCGGACCGGTATCACATCACGATGAACGATCACAAGCATAAAGCATTGTGCGGCTCCGGCGTGATCGAGGGCACAAAAGTGCTTCTCGCAAAGCCGCTGACTTACATGAACTTAAGCGGTGACAGCGTGGCGGAGATCGTCAATTTCTACAAATTGGATCCGGAGGAGGAGATGATCGTGATCTTCGATGACATCTCGCTTGCACCGGGGAATATCCGCGTGCGCAAGAAAGGCAGCGCAGGCGGGCATAATGGAATCAAAAGCATTATCGCGCGATGCGGCACGCAGAATTTTATGCGCATCAAAGTCGGCGTGGGTGAGAAACCGGAAGGCTGGGATCTCGCCGATCATGTGTTGGGACATTTCTCGAAGGAAGACCGCGCATTGGTCGAGGATGCAATCGAGGATGCATGCAGCGCGGCAGTCATGATGATGCAGGGCGATGCGGACGGTGCGATGAATCGTTTTAATGCCAAGAAACAGGAGAAATAAAATGAGAGCATTTACAGAACCCTTACAGGAACTGAGCGGATTCGAGGAGATGACGCGGGAGGCGCAGAAAGCCGGACTGATCACGATCAGCGGCTGTATCGATGCGCAGAAATCACATATGATCTATGGAATCGGCAATGACCGCAGAAAGAAGGTCATTGTCACTTTTCATGAGCAGAAAGCAAAAGAATTATATGACGATTACCGCTTTTTTGATCCGAATGCGGTCTATTATCCTGCCAAGGATATTCTGTTTTATCAGTCGGACATCCGAGGCAATCTGCTGACGGCGGAGCGTATCCGTGCGCTGCGCGCGATCCATGAGCAGCAGGAGGTGACGGTAATCACGACGTTTGATGCCCTCATGAATACGATGGCACCGCCGCAGACCCTCTGGGACAGCATCCGGCAGATCGAGCCGGGGGACACGGTTATTCTCGATGAACTTGTGGCACGCCTCGTGCAGATGGGGTACGAGAAGGAATATCAGGTCGATACGATGGGGCAGTTTGCGCTCCGCGGCGGAATTCTGGATGTATTTCCGCTGACCGAAGATAATCCGGTGCGTATCGAAATGTGGGGTGACGAGGTCGATACGATCCGCTCATTTGACGTGGAGAGTCAGAAGTCGATCGAGAATCTGGATGAACTTGTGATCTATCCGGCGTGCGAGCTGGTGCTTGATGATGTACAGAAGCAGGCGGGCATTGAACGCTTTTTAAAGGAAGCAAAAGCGTTTTCTTCCAAATTGAGAAAAGAGATGAAGACGGAAGAAGCGCACCGCGCGTTGTCCACAGCACAGGAACTTGCGGAGGAGTGGGGCGAACTGTCCGTGACAGCCGGAATGGATGCCTTTTTATCGTATTTCTGCAGCGAGCGAGTGGGACTTCTGGATTATTTTGATCCGGAGGATACCTATCTGTTTTTCGACGAGTTAAGCCGCTGCACGGAGCGCGGCAGACAGACGGAAGTGGAGTTTGCGGAGAGCATGAAGCAGCGCTTGGAGAAGGGCTACATCCTGCCGGGGCAGATGAAGGAACTCTTCGGTTTCAAGGAAGTGATGGGCAGGCTCGAGCAGTATTCGTGCATCGCGCTGGCAGCGCTCGATGTCAAGACAAACGGCCTGAAATCGAACGGACAGTACGGCATCCATGTCCAGAGCGTGAATGCGTACAACAACAGCTTTGATCTGCTGATCAAGGATCTGCAGCATTATAAGAAGAACGGTTACCGCATCATCCTGTTGTCCGGCTCGAAAACGCGTGCCGCGCGACTTGCCGAGGACATCATGAATGAGGGGCTGAACTGTTTTTATACGGATGATTACGATCACGAACTTCTGCCGGGACAGATCATGGTCTGCTACGGCAAGGTGCACAAGGGTTACGAATATCCGATCCTGCGGTTCGCAGTCATCACGGAGACAGACATCTTCGGCGCAGAGCGCAAGAAGAAAAAGCGCCACCGCACTTACGAGGGCGAGAAGATCCAGAGCTTTACCGCACTCAACATCGGCGACTACGTGGTGCATGAGAACCACGGACTCGGTGTGTATAAAGGAATCGAGAAGATTGAGGTTGACCATAAGGTCAAAGATTATATCAAGATTGAATACGCGGGCGGTTCGAATCTCTACATCCTTGCGACACAGTTGGAACTGATCCAGAAATACGCGGGCAAAGATGCGCGCAAGCCGAAGCTCAACAAGCTCGGCGGACAGGAATGGGGCAGAACGAAGACAAAGGTCCGCGGTGCGGTCAAAGAGATCGCACAGGATCTCGTGAAGCTGTATGCGGCGCGCGAGGAGCAGGACGGTTACGTCTACGGCCCGGATACCGTATGGCAGAGGGAGTTTGAGGAACTGTTCCCGTTCGAGGAGACCGAGGATCAGGTGCTGGCGATCGAGGCAACCAAGAAGGATATGGAGAGCCACAAGATCATGGACCGGCTGATCTGCGGGGATGTCGGATACGGCAAGACGGAGATCGCGATCCGTGCGGCGTTTAAGGCGGTACAGGAGAATAAGCAGGTTGCTTATCTTGCACCGACGACAATCCTTGCGCAGCAGATCTACAACACATTCTCGCAGCGTATGAAAGACTTCCCGGTGAGAGTGGATCTGTTATGCCGTTTCCGCACGGCGGGCGAGCAGAAGAAGTCAATCGAGGATCTGCGCAAGGGACAGGTGGATATCATCGTCGGAACACATCGTATCCTCTCGAAAGATGTGCAGTTTAAAGATCTGGGACTTCTGATCGTGGACGAGGAACAGCGTTTCGGTGTGGCACATAAGGAGAAGATCAAGCAGCTCAAGACGAACGTGGATGTTCTGACGCTGACCGCAACACCGATCCCGCGAACCCTTCACATGAGCCTGATCGGTATCCGCGATATGAGCGTGCTCGAGGAGCCGCCGATGGATCGTGTGCCGATCCAGACCTATGTTATGGAATACAATGAAGAACTTGTCCGCGAGGCGATCTCGCGTGAGTTGGCACGGCAGGGACAGGTTTATTATGTGTACAATAAAGTTAAGGATATTGATGAGGTGACGACGAAGATCCAGGTGCTTGTGCCGGAGGCGAATGTCGCTTTTGCCCATGGGCAGATGCATGAAAAGCAGCTGGAGGATATCATGTACCGCTTCATCAACGGCGAGATTGATGTGCTCGTCTCGACAACGATCATTGAGACGGGACTGGATATCTCGAACGTCAACACGATGATCATTCACGATGCGGACAACATGGGACTCTCGCAGCTTTACCAGCTCAGGGGGCGTGTCGGACGATCGAACCGCACAGCGTATGCCTTTTTGATGTACCGCAGAAACAAGATGCTCAAGGAAGTGGCGGAGAAGCGTCTCGCCGCGATCAAGGAATACTCGGATCTCGGAAGCGGCTTTAAGATCGCGATGCGGGACCTCGAGATCCGCGGTGCGGGCAATCTGCTCGGCGCGCAGCAGAGCGGGCATATGGAGGCGGTCGGATATGACCTCTACTGCAAGATGCTCCATGAGGCGGTCAAGGAGGCAAAAGGCGTTGCACCGGAGGCGAACTTCGATACTTCGGTCGATATCCGCACGGACGCTTTTATCCCGGCAACGTATATTGCGAACGAGTCGCAGAAACTGGATATCTACAAGCGTATCGCGGGTATCGAGACGGATGAGGAGGCGGAGGAGATGCTCGAGGAGCTGATCGACCGTTTCGGAGAGCCGCCGAAGTCTGTGCAGAATCTGCTTGTGATCGCGCGGCTTAAGGCTTTGGCACATACAGTATATATTAAGGAAATTGTGCAGAAAGACGAATTCCTGAAACTTACCATGTATGAGAAAGCGGATATCGATCCGACAAAGATTCCGGAGCTGATCGCGGCGTGCGCACCAGCACTCAAATTTACCGCGGACGCACAGAATCCGTATTTTTCCTATGTACTCAAGGTCAATTCGAGGGAGGCGGCGCGTGACATTCTCGACGTATTAAAACAGCTTCTGGAGAGTATGAAGATGCTCCTTGGCTCCAAAAATGCATAAAAACTCTTGCTAGTTACACAAAAAAGCTCTATAATATATGAGCAAATGCTCTAAGGTAGAGTTTACTTAGGAGGAATATATGAAGGCAAAGAAAGTTACGGCACTCATTTTAGCATGTGCCCTTTGTGCATCCGCGTTTACCGGATGCGGCATAAATAAGAACGCAACTGCAGCAACCATGAAGGATCAGACAGTGACTATGGGTGTTGCCAATTTCCTGTGTCGATTCGAGCAGGCTTCCATGGAGGATCTGTACAAATTGTATCTGGGCAGCTCTTCTGATTCGACAGAGAGTATATGGAGCAGAGACTTATCCGGCAGCGGAACAACGCTTGAGGACAGCACGAAGAGTCAGGCACTCGAAGAGTTACATGAGATGTATACACTTCAGCAGCATATGAGTGATTACAACGTGGAGATTACAGACGATGACAAGGCTGCCATCACAGAAGCTGCCAAGAAGTTTATGGATGCAAACTCTGAGGAAGCGATCGACGAGATGGGAGCAACACAGGATATCGTAGAAGAGATCCTGACCTTATATACCATTAAAGAGAGAATGAAGACTGCGATCGAGGCAGACGCCGACACAAACGTATCGGACGAGGAAGCCAACATGCGCGCATATAGCATGGTATCACTGGATATCAGTGAGAGCAGCGATGATGCGGATGCCAATAAAGAGACGGCAACAAAGATGGAAGAGGCTTTGAAGGCAGACGGTGCTACACTGGAGTCTGTTGCAGAAGCAAATGATCTGACGGTGACAACAGGCACATATGATGCCGACAATGATACACTTGATGAGGAAGTAAAGAATGCACTTGACGGCCTTAAGGAAGGTGAGACTTCCGGACTGGTCGAGACAGACAGCAAGGCATACTTTGTTCGAATCGACAAGGAGACGGATGAGGATGCAACCGAGCAGAACCGCACTTCTATCATCAATCAGCGCAAGGATGACCTGTATGAGGAAGTCCTGAGCGGATGGCAGGAAGATGACGACTGGAAAGTTGACGAGAAGGCTGTCAAGAAAATTGAATTTAAGAACTCCTTCACGCAGCAGGATCCGAATGCATCTACGGAGAGCACTGAGAGTACTGAAAGCAGCACAAGTACCGAGAACGTAGAGAGTACACAGTAATGCTGAAAGATAATATTGTTTTGATTGGAATGCCGGGGGTGGGTAAAAGCACCGTCGGCGTTATCCTTGCTAAAGTGCTTGGATATCAGTTTATTGATGCGGATCTTGTGATTCAGGAGCAGGAGGGGAGACTTCTGTGTGAGATCATCGAGCAGGAAGGTACGGAAGGATTTATTGAAGTTGAGAACCGCGTGAATGCGTCGATCGAGGCAAAGCACGCAATTATTGCGACCGGCGGCAGTGTTGTGTACGGCAGGGAAGCGATGGAACATCTCAGCGAGATCGGTACGGTGATCTATTTGCAGGTACCGTATCCGGTGCTGGCGAAGCGACTGGCGGACATCAAAGGAAGAGGCGTTGTCCTTCGGGATGACCAGACACTCCACGATCTGTATGAGGAACGCACCCCTCTCTATGAGAAGTATGCAGACATCTGCATCTGTGAGACGGGTCTTGGCGTAGAACAGACTGTAGATCAGGTCGTAGAGAAATTGAATTTGATGAATAACAAACACGAAAGTAACGAATAGTATATTTAGTAGGGGCATTTCATTTTGAGGTGAGATATGGAACAGTACGTGATCAAAGGCGGTAATACGCTGAATGGTGAGGTTGAGATCGGCGGTGCAAAGAATGCGGCACTTGCAATTCTTGCTGCCTCCATTATGACCGATGAGACCGTTACAATAGAGAATTTACCGAACGTTAGAGATATCAATGTTCTGCTGCAGGCAATCGCGGAGATCGGCGCGAAAGTGGAACGTATTAATGCACACAAAGTTAAGATCAACGGATCTTTTATCCGTGACGTGAACGTGGACAATGCGTTCATCCGCAGAATCCGTGCATCTTATTATCTGATTGGTGCTTTGCTTGGCAAGTACAAGAAGGCAGAGGTTGCACTTCCGGGCGGATGTGACATCGGAAGCCGTCCAATCGATCTGCACATGAAAGGATTCCGTGCCATGGGAGCCAGTGTGGATATCGCACACGGACTTGTTGTTGCAGAAGCCGAGCGGTTGAGCGGTACACATATTTATTTAGATAAAGTATCGGTAGGCGCTACCATCAATATCATGATGGCTGCCGCTATGGCGGAGGGCAAGACTGTTATCGAGAATGCAGCGAAGGAGCCACATGTCGTTGATGTGGCAAACTTCTTAAACAGTATGGGAGCCAATATCCGTGGCGCAGGAACGGATGTGATCCGTATCGTCGGTGTGGAGAAGCTTCATAAGACGGAGTATTCGATCATTCCGGATCAGATCGAAGCCGGAACATTCATGTTTGCGGTTGCAGCAACCGGAGGAGATGTTCTTGTCAAGGATGTGATCCCGAAGCATCTGGAAGCAACGACAGCCAAGCTTGTCGAGGCTGGATGTAAAGTAGAAGAATTTGATGATGCTGTCCGTATTATTTCGGACGGAAAGCTTCACCATACACAGGTGACGACGCTTCCTTATCCGGGATTCCCGACCGATATGCAGCCGCAGATGGCAGTACTTCTCGGTATTGCAGAGGGAACCAGTACCGTGACGGAAAGTATCTTTGAGAACCGTTTTAAGTATGTTGATGAGCTGACCCGTATGGGCGCCAATATCAAGGTGGAGAGCAATATCGCAATCATCAATGGTGTGAAGCAGTATACTGGAGCACATGTGAATGCACCGGATCTTCGTGCAGGAGCGGCGCTTGTGATCGCCGGTCTTGTCGCAGACGGAATTACAATTATTGATGATATCTATTATATCGAGCGTGGTTACGAGGAATTTGAGCGGAAACTCAGAGGAATCGGCGCACAGATTGAGAAAGTCAATGATGACAAGGAATTACAGAAATTCATTTTAAAGGTTTCATAGTGTGAATAAGAAATAAGAAAGCCGTATGGGATAAAACCATACGGCTTTTGTGCGTTTATGTTACAATACAGCTTTAATATACAGATCTTTGTCTGCCTTGGACAGATCGATGCAGGTGTTGTCGTCGAGCTGCACGATCGGCCGGGACAGATCATTCTGATTTAACATGATAATGTTGCATCCTCTTCCATCGCTTAAGATAACACGGTTACTCTGGTAAGCGGCTGCGATCTGTTTTAAGAAAGTCAGAATGTACTGGGTATAATATTTCTGATAGCCTTCTTTCTCAAAGTTGTTGATCACCTGGAACGGGCAGAGCGGCGCACGGTAAGAACGTGCGGCGGTCATTGCGTCATACACATCGGCGATCGCAACGATCATAGCAAAATTCTCAATGAAATCTTCACTTAGTCCGGTTGGATATCCACTTCCGTCGCAGCGCTCATGGTGCATGAGAGCCGTCTTCTTGATACGCGGATCCATGTTCGGCTGATTCTTTAAGATTTCATATCCGTACTTCGGATGCTGACGGATCTGTGCAAATTCTTCATCGGTCAGAAATCCCGGCTTGTTTAAGATATCTTCCGGAACCTTTAATTTGCCGATGTCATGAAGCAGTCCGGCAATTGTCAGCGCGTCCAGATTATGTGACTGTAATTTCAGCCAGCGACCGATCATGCGGGAGATCAAGGCAACATTCAGACAATGTGCATAGACCGAGTCGGTGATCGTTCGCATATTGTATAGCATATCGAACAGCTCTATGATCGTATTGCGGGAGAGAAATAACTCTGATACGCTTGAGAGCAGATCGTTGGTATCGATCGGTTCGTTGTGATCGAGTGCTGCGGTAAAAGATGCCTTCATCTTCTCAATACAGCTGAAATATTTAAATTGAAAATCCCGAAATTCCGGGGATGCAGCGACTTTCTGCGAATGGGTCTTGCTTTCTTCCGCATGAGTCTTCGGCTGCCGCGACTTCGGAGTCTCTTTCGGTGGTTCCTTCGGAGTCCCGACTTCCTGTGGCGTCTCTTCGACCGGTTGCGGATCATCTCCATAGACGCAAGCCGATTCGACACGGTACAATTTCATTCGGTTGATGAGCTGTCTGGTTATGACAGTATTGGCAGGTGCAAGGATCTGTCCCACCGGTGTCTTGACCGGTTGTGCGGTCACCATTCCAATCTCTAATTCCTTTGGTTCTAAGGTACGCATACTAAACCCTCCAAAAATGCGTTTACTCACATAACTAAAAGTATACGTAATTCGGCGGAAAATGTCAACAAAATAGGTCTTGACAGAAACAATATTTTGGCGTATTGTAGCGGATAGAGATTTCAAATTTAATATTGTAGCTTTTCTCTTATTCAGAGTGATGGAGATACATAGGATCTGTGAAGTCACGGCAACCCCGTTTTATACAACAGGAAGGTGCCAACCTGAGCGAGTAATCGAACAATAAGAGGATTTGATGATCTTAAATTCATTCGGTCCGCTTGCGAGCGGATTTTTTTATTGCTTTTTAAACGAAAGGAGAAATCGATGGAAAAGTTATTATTTACATCAGAGTCCGTAACCGAAGGACATCCTGACAAAATGTGTGATGCGATTTCGGATGCGATCCTTGATGCCTGCATGGAGCAGGATCCGATGAGCCGTGTAGCCTGCGAGGCAGCAAGCTGTACCGGTTTCGTACTTGTAACAGGTGAGATTACAACAAAGGCACAGCTTGATATCCCTTCTATTGTCAGAAAGACAGTTAACGAGATCGGATACAACGATGCCAAGACCGGATTTGACGGTCATACATGTGCTGTAATGGTTGCTTTGGATCAGCAGTCCGCAGATATCGCGATGGGCGTTGACAAGGCACTTGAGGCAAAGGAAGGCGTGCTGACAGATGACCTTGATACCGGTGCCGGAGATCAGGGTATGATGTTCGGTTACGCAACAAACGAGACACCGGAGTTAATGCCATATCCGATCTCTCTTGCGCACAAGCTTGCTTTACAGCTGACCAAGGTTCGCAAGGACGGAACATTAAGCTACCTTCGTCCGGACGGAAAGACACAGGTTTCCGTAGAGTATGATGAGGCCGGCAAGCCAAAGAGACTTGAGGCTGTTGTATTATCAACCCAGCATGACGATGATGTAACCCAGGAACAGATCCATGAGGATATCAAGAAGTACGTCTTCGATCCGATCCTTCCACAGGATATGGTCGATGAGAATACCAAGTTCTTTATCAACCCGACCGGACGTTTTGTAATCGGTGGACCACACGGTGATGCAGGTCTGACCGGACGTAAGATCATCGTAGATACCTACGGTGGATATGCCCGTCACGGCGGCGGAGCTTTCTCCGGTAAGGATTGCACCAAGGTTGACCGTTCCGCAGCATACGCAGCACGTTATGTTGCCAAGAATATCGTAGCAGCAGGCCTTGCTGAAAAATGCGAGATCCAGTTATCTTATGCAATCGGTGTGGCTGAGCCTACTTCTGTCATGGTTGACACATTCGGAACAGGCAAGATCGCGGATGACAAGCTTGTTGAGCTTGTAAGAGAGAATTTCGATCTTCGCCCGGCAGGAATCATCAAGATGCTCGATCTGCGCAGACCAATCTATCGTGCTACCGCAGCTTACGGACATTTCGGACGTACCGATTTAAATCTTCCGTGGGAGGCAACCGATAAGGTTGACGCATTAAAGAAATACCTTTAATACAGGCGGTGTAGCTTTCATATGTTTATGAAAAGTTTACATATTTTCCAAACAAACAATGTTATAATAAAGCACAGGGATGCGTTTCCCTGTGCTTTTTTCTATAACGGAGGATGAAGAGGTAATTTATGAAGATCAAGACCAAATTGATTATTTCTTTTTGTATTATTATTTTTGTGCCGGTGCTTCTTGCGGCGATCACAATTATCGGGTTCTGCAATTTCCAGACGCATGTGATCGAGGAGACATACGGAATCAAGAATGCCAATGCATACAGCATTATCAATTCCGTGCAGCTTCTCAACAAGTACACGGTGGGAGATTTTGAGAAGATCAAGCGTGCGGCAAGAAAGGATTCGGATGAGCTTCTGGATACCGATTATCTTCAGGAGATGAATGAGGATCTGCTGACCAAGTATTCGTATCTGATCGTCCGCGTCGGACAAAGCTATTATTACAACGGCGGAATCGACAATGAATCGGTGCTGGATGCGTTGCCAAAGTACGGAACGACCGGATCGGATGCCGGTGTGGGGATCTACATCGACAGCGAGGAGGATGTGCTGGTCAAGCAGGTGGATTTCGAGAATACGCAGGGCAGGGACACGAGCGTGTTTATTATCACGGCGATGGACGAGAGTGTGCCGGAAGTGCGCCAGCTTGTCATAGGCGGTGTGGTTGCCGTCATTCTGATCCTGCTCATGACCGCCAGCATGATGATCATCTGGATTTACCAGAGTATGATCACACCGATCAAGAAGCTGCAGGCTGCGGCGGAAAATATCAAGGAGGGCAACCTTGATTTTGAGATGGATGCCCGCGGCGATGATGAGATCGGTGAACTCTGCGTGACTTTTGAGGAGATGCGCCAGCGACTGAAAGACAACGCGGAGGAGAAGATCAACAACGAGCGCGAGAACAAGGCTTTGATCAGCAATATCGCGCACGATCTCAAGACACCGATCACTGCGGTCAAGGGATATTCGGAAGGAATTATGGATGGCGTAGCCAACACACCGGAAAAAGTTGATAAATATGTGAGAACCATATACAATAAAGCTAATGAGATGGATATGCTCATCAATGAGCTGACGCTTTATTCCAAGATTGATACGAACCGTATTCCGTACAATTTTGCAAAGCTGAATGTGTATGAGTATTTCAAGGACTGCGTGGAGGAAATCGGACTGGATCTTGAGGCCAAAGGCATCGGACTGTCGTACTTTAATTATGCGACGGCGGACACGCTCATCATTGCGGATCCAGAACAGCTGCGCCGCGTGGTTAATAATATTATTGGTAATTCCGTAAAATATATGAATAAAACGGACAAATACATCAACATTCGTATCAAGGATGTCGGTGATTTTATTCAGGTGGAGATCGAAGACAACGGACGAGGCATCGCCCAGAAAGATCTGCCTTATATTTTCGATCGTTTTTATCGGGCGGATGCATCGCGCAATTCCGCAACCGGCGGAAGCGGTATCGGCTTATCGATCGTTAAGAAGATCATAGAGGATCACGGTGGCAAGATTTGGGCTACCAGCAAGGAAGACTGCGGAACAACGATGTATTTTGTCATCCGCAAATATCAGGAGGTATCAGTAAATGAGTAGAATTTTGATCGTGGAAGATGAGGTTGCGATCGCGGACCTCGAGAAGGATTATCTGGAGCTCAGCGGCTTTGAAGTGGAAATTGAGAATGACGGAAGAAACGGATTAAACCGTGCGTTAAACGAAGAGTTTGATCTGTTTATTCTGGATCTGATGCTTCCGGAGGTGGACGGATTTGAGATCTGCCGCCAGATTCGTGAGAAGAAGAATACACCGATCCTCATGGTATCGGCGAAGAAAGATGATATTGACAAGATCCGTGGCCTTGGACTCGGTGCGGATGATTATGTGACAAAGCCTTTTTCGCCGAGTGAGCTGGTTGCGCGTGTCAAGGCACATCTGGCGCGTTATGAGCGGCTGATCGGCAGCAGTGTGCCGGAGAATGATATCGTGGAGATCCGCGGCATCCGCATCGACAAGACGGCGCGCCGCGTGTGGGTCAACGGTGAGGAGAAGCAGTTTACTACGAAGGAGTTTGATCTTCTGACCTTCCTTGCGGAGCATCCGAACCATGTGTTCACGAAGGAAGAACTCTTCCGCGAAATCTGGGATATGGAGTCCATCGGTGATATTGCAACCGTCACGGTGCACATCAAAAAGATTCGTGAGAAGATCGAGCTTAACACAACAAAACCTCAGTACATTGAGACGATTTGGGGAGTAGGGTATCGGTTTAAGCTTTAAAGGGATAGTTAGTTTATGAAAATTACGGAAGTTGAGAAGGGAAGCGATCTTGTCGTCAAAGTCTTTCCGAAGGTGTTGAAAGACGGCGTAGAGGTTCGAAGCCAACGATCGTTGGATTTTTCGGTAAATGTACAAAAAGTTTATACGACCGCGCTTGCGGTGGATGAGATCAAGACCGTTACGGCAACGGGCGATAAGCCCGGGGACAAAGGTGGCAAGGGGATGGCGACCGTCAGTTTCCAGTCGGCCAAGGTGTTTATTGATCTGTATCTGTTTGTGGACGATACGCCGCCGATCGTCTGGGAGAATGTGACGATCAAGCATGCGCGCGGAGACAACGGACCGTGTCATGTCATCATGCCGACGAAAGACGGTGTGAAGATGAACCGCAGACATGCGTATCGATTGGATGTGCATGCGCCCGCCAATATTACGGTGGGAAGAGAGCGCGTGCAGGCACAGGGCATGGTGCGTGATGTGTCCTCGAACGGCTTTGCGATCGTGACCGCGAAGGAAGACATCCGTGGCGGCGAGGAAGTGCGCGCGGAGATGTTTGATAAGGAGACGGCACTTCTGCTTGTCGGGGTGTGCGTGCGCAAACGTACGATGTCGGACGGCCGTTTTCTGTATGGATGCAAGATGAAATTTGACAATCCGCAGGTGCGTAAATTCATCAACGAGAAGCAGCGGCAGCGGATGAAGACGGATTAAAAGAGTACGGAGTAATTTCTATATGGTAGAACAGGAGTGGAAGGTACGCTACAACGATTTCAGCGGTCCGCGCAGAACACGCGCCGGGGAAGAACTGCCGCTGAATCATACGATCGAGCCGGAGATCGCACAGAAAAAATTGCTTTTGAATGACTGTGCACAAGGGGATCAGCCGGTTTTTCGTGTGGAGGAAGAGGACGGTGTTACTATCGATCTGCAAATGTCGTGAATCTGAGATTGATAACAGTGGATGCAAGAAGATCGATAAACATTTTGATTGGATTAGAGGAGAAAACAATGGAACAGGAGACGACTGTACATAAGCGTCGCCCGCGTTACAAGGGCAAATACCCGAAGCGCTTTGAAGAAAAATATAAGGAATTACAGCCGGAGAAATATAAAGACACGATCGAGCATGTGATCAGCAAGGGTAATACTCCGGCAGGCATGCACATCTCGATCATGGTCAATGAAATATTGGATTTCCTGAAGATCCAGCCGGGGGAGACCGGATTCGATGCAACACTCGGATACGGCGGTCATACTAAGGCAATGTTGCAGTGCTTAAACGGACAGGGACATATCTATGCGACGGATGTCGATCCGGTCGAATCGGAAAAGACAAAGAAGCGCCTTGCCGATCAGGGATTCGGGGAGGATATTCTTACGATCCGGCTGCAGAATTTCTGTACGATCGATGAGATCGCAAAAGAGGTCGGCGGCTTTGACTTTATCCTTGCGGATCTTGGTGTGTCATCCATGCAGATTGACAATCCGGAACGCGGCTTCTCGTTTAAAACGGAGGGGCCGCTTGATCTGCGTTTGAATCAGCAGAGCGGAATCAGTGCGGCGGAACGCCTTGATACGATTTCAAGGGACGAACTCGCGGGCATGCTTTATGAGAATTCGGATGAGCCGTACTGTGAGGAACTTGCCAAGGCAATCACGGATGAGATCCGTAAAGGAAACCGGATCGATACGACTACGAAGCTTCGTCAGGTTATTGAAAAGACTTTGGATTTCCTGCCGGAGAAGGAGAAGAAAGATACGATCAAGAAAACCTGTCAGAGAGTTTTTCAGGCACTTCGCATTGACGTCAACCACGAGTTTGAAGTGCTGTATGAATTTATGGAGAAGCTGCCGGATGCACTTCGTCCGGGCGGACGCGTTGCCATCCTGACATTCCATTCCGGCGAGGACAAACTGGTCAAACGTGCATTAAAAGAAGGATTTCGGGACGGAATCTATAGTGATTATGCAAAAGACGTGGTTCGGCCGTCGGCACAGGAGTGTGCGCAGAATGCGAGAGCACATTCCACAAAGATGCGCTGGGCAGTGCGTGCATAAGAAAATAGAGAGTCAAAAGATACGATAATTGGTATCTTTTGGCTTTTTTTTGTTTTCCACTTTTTTCTTCTTGCGCAAATGAAGCGTGTAAGTTATAAT
>CAVHWG010000133.1:0-254 GCA_963639645.1 Firmicutes bacterium TM09-10
AGGAGAAAAAAATGGTTACAGTTAAGAATCCGATTTTAATGGGATTTTATCCGGACCCTTCCATTTGCAGAAAGGGAGAGGATTATTATATCGTCAATTCAAGTTTTGTTTATGCACCGGGTGTGCCGATTTTTCACAGCAGAGATCTGGCGCATTGGGAGCAGATCGGTAATATATTGGATCGCCCGTCACAGCTTCCGGTAGCGGGGGCGGATATTTCCGACGGAATCTATGCGCCGACGATCCGTTATCAT
>CAVHWG010000133.1:289-9139 GCA_963639645.1 Firmicutes bacterium TM09-10
GGTATGTTTTACATGATCACAACCAATGTGACCTATGGAGGAAACTTTATTGTCACAGCCGAAAATCCTGAGGGACCGTGGTCCGAGCCGTATTATCTCGGCGATGATGCACCGGGAATCGATCCGAGCCTGTTTTTCGATGATGACGGAAAATGCTATTATTGCGGAACTCGTCCGAATCCGGAAGGTGTCCGCTATAACGGGGACTGGGAGATCTGGATTCAGGAGCTGGATCTTGCTGCCATGAAGCTGGTCGGTGAGAGTATGGCAATCTGGAAAGGTGCGGTAAAGGGATGCATCTGGCCGGAAGGACCGCATATTTACAAAATAAATGGTTACTATTATCTGCTTCATGCAGAGGGAGGAACCGGACCGGAGCACAGCATTACCGTAGCGCGCAGCAAGAAGCTGTTCCAGTGGTTTGAGGGGTGTCCGCGCAACCCGATTTTTACCCACCGCAATCTCGGAATGGATTATCCGGTCATCTATGCAGGACACGGGGACCTGGTAGATGACGGACACGGAAACTGGTACGTTGTGATGCTTGCATCAAGACCATGCCGGAAACATAGCAGTATGGGACGTGAGACGTTCCTTGCCAAAGTTATCTGGGAGAACGGCTGGCCGGTGATCGCACCGGGAGTCGGACATCTGGAGGAGAAGCTGGAACTTGATATGCCGGAGTATCGTTTTGCTGAGGAAGTGACAGAAACGGACGACATCCATTTCTGGGGCAATAGGCTGGATCCGAGACTGGTGGCAATCGAGGACTGGACTTCTGAAAATTATTCGCTGACAGAGCGCGAGGGTGTGCTTCGTATGTATCTTCGCAAAGAAAAGATTTCCGAGAGAGCAAACTGTGCATATCTCGGGGTAAGACAGAAGAGTTATCGCTTTGTGGCAGAGACCGGAATGGAATTCTATCCGGAAAACGAGATGGAGACGGCTGGACTTGTATTGTATCAGAATAACGAGAATCATCTCCGGTTTGAAGTGACGCGCGTGGATGGAGAACGTTGTTTTGTGGTTACAAGCTGTATCCACGGAAATGAGCAGCAGCTGGCAAAGACGTGTCTGGAGAAGAAAGGAAAATTAAAGATTCGTCTGCAGTGCTGTGACCAATGTGCGCGTGTCTGGATTGCAGAAGAAAAGGGATATGTTTCTGTAGCAGAGAATCTGGATCTGCTTGCTTATACGACAGAGGAAGCCGGTGGCTTCGTAGGATGTACGATTGGTGTGTATGCGTCAGCAAATGGTGGCACAAGTGCAAATTATGCGGATTTCGAATGGCTGACATGCCAGGCTATGGAGCGATAGAAAGTATATAGATGAGGAGATGACATAATGAGTAGACAGACGAAAGAATATGCAAAGAAACTGGTTGCACAGATGACGATTGAGGAGAAGATGAGCCAGATGCTCTATGAGTCACCGGCAATCGAACGACTTCATATTCCTGCATATAACTGGTGGAATGAAGCTTTGCATGGTGTTGCAAGAGCAGGTGTCGCGACAGTGTTTCCCCAGTCGATCGGACTTGCAGCGACATTTGATACAGAATTCATCGGCAAAATCGGAGATGTCGTATCGACAGAAGGCAGAGCGAAATTTAACGAATTCTCCAGAAGAGGAGATCACGGAATCTACAAAGGACTGACGTTCTGGGCTCCGAATGTCAATATTTTCCGCGATCCGAGATGGGGAAGGGGGCATGAGACGTATGGAGAGGATCCGTATCTTACGGCAGAACTCGGATGTGCGTACATCAAAGGATTACAGGGGCCGGATCCGGAGCATCTGAAATCTGCAGCGTGCGCAAAGCATTTTGCGGTACATAGCGGACCGGAAGCTATCCGTCATGAATTTGATGCAAAAGCTTCCAGACATGATATGTATGACACTTATCTGTACGCTTTTAAGCGCTGTGTCAAGGATGCAAAGGTCGAAGCGGTCATGGGTGCATACAACCGTGTCAACGGAGAGCCGGCGTGCGGAAGCAAAACACTTTTGCAGGATATTCTGCGAGATGAGTTTGGATTTGAGGGACATGTGGTTTCGGACTGCTGGGCAATTCTTGATTTCCATGAACATCATCATGTGACAGAGAATGTAGCGGAATCCGCCGCTATGGCAGTAAACAATGGTTGTGATCTGAATTGTGGAAGCGCCTTTTTACATTTGCAGGAGGCTTATGAGAAAGGGCTGGTTTCAGAGGAGGCGATTACAGAAGCCGTGGAACGTCTGATGGAAGTGCGCATCCGTCTGGGAATGATGGAGGATTATCCGTCTCCGTATGACGATATTGCATACGACAAAGTAGAATGTCCGGAACATGTAAAATTGTCGGTAGAAGCCGCAAAGAGAAGTCTTGTTTTGTTGAAGAACGAGAATGCGTTTCTGCCGCTGGATAAAAATAAAATTCAGACGATTGCGGTCATCGGACCGAACGCAAATTCAAGAGATGCACTGGTTGGAAACTATGTAGGAACCTCTTCCCGTTACATTACTCCGCTTGAAGGAATTCAGCAGTATGTAGGGGATGACGTGCGTGTATTGTACGCGGAAGGCTGCCATCTGTACAAGGATAAGGTAGAATTTCTGGCTGAGACGAAGGATCGCTTTAAGGAGGCGGTGATTGCGGCGGAGCAGGCAGATGTTGTGGTAATGTGCCTTGGTCTGGATGCAACGATCGAAGGGGAAGAAGGCGATGCCGGCAACGAGTATGCAAGCGGCGATAAGCTGGGACTCAATCTTCCGGGATTGCAGGAGGAACTGCTTGAGACGGTTGCTGCGGTTGGAAAGCCGGTTGTACTTGTTCTCTCTGCAGGAAGTGCGCTGGATCTGTCATGGGCAGACGGGCATGTTGCTGCGATACTGGATAGTTTCTATCCGGGAGCACGCGGTGGAAAGGCTGTGGCAGAGGCAATCTTCGGTGAATTCTCTCCATCCGGAAAATTACCGGTTACGTTTTATTACGGAACAGAAAATCTTCCGGAATTTACGGATTATGATATGTCAAACCGCACATACCGTTATACGGATAAAAATGTACTCTATCCGTTCGGTTATGGTTTACACTACGGAAAAGTCTGTTACGAGAACGCACAGATCGAATGCACGCAGTGCAGCGTAAGAGATACCGTAGATGTGAGTGTGGATGTGGTAAATGAGAGTGCTTATACGATCCAAGAGATTGTTCAGGCATATATTCTGCATGAGGATGCAGCTAATTATGAGCCGGGATATCAGCTGAAAGGAATCCGGACGGTTACTTTGCAACCGAAGGAGAGAAAAAAAGTGACGATGACTCTTAAAGTGCGGGATTTCGCGATCATTACAGAAGACGGAGACTGCGTTGTAAGACCGGGAACTTACCGCATCGCAATCGGAGGTCAGCAGCCGGATGCAAGAAGTGCAAAACTTACCGGAAGTGATGTGGCCACGATGGTGGTCCGCAGAGAGGGTGCGCAGACACCGGTTGAGTATTAGTTGTTATGAAGAATAGAAGCGCAATGCATCAGGTAGATGTAGTTGGCCGTCTGAGTGAAGTTGCCAGAGGGCTGGACGAGGAATATCAGGAAATAGAAAAAATTATGAAACAATTTCAAATTTAATCTTGTATATGCTATACTGAATATAGCTCGTTGCATGAATGAGGAGCAGACCGTAAAGTCTGCTCCTTCAACGTATTTGTGAGGATTTAGAGGAAATTATATGCATATTATTAAGAAATTCATTAAAGTAATGGAGAGATACATGGATAATCTTTCCATTAAAAAAAAGTTTAGGCAATTATATATCGTGTGTGTTTTATTTCCACTGATCATTACGGACAGTGTTGTCTTATATATTATAGGCAGTATGGAATCGCAGCGTCAGTCCCATGAGATGGCCAATATTGCGAGTGCGGTCAGCTATAATATCAGTACACTGGTGGAGAATGCAGGCGAGATTGCAACAAGTATGTACACAAATAAAAGGGTGAATTCTTTTTTAGAGAAACAGTATAAGAGTACTTCGGATTATTATGCAGAATATCAGGAATTCTTTCAGAATTCGATATTGGAAAACGTGTTGGGGATGAATCAGATTGTTTTTACCATGTACACGGACAATCCTACCGTGGTCAACGGAGGAAAGATTGACAATATTTCAAATCTGAAGAAGACGGTAGTATATGAGGCATGGAAGGAAAGAGGCGACAATGAAGGACTTTTTTTTGTATATGAGAACAATGGATATGCCAATTCCTATCGCCGAAAGGTTATTCTTTTGCAGAATCTCGATTTCTTTTCCAAAGATCAGGAGAAGATGTTGAAGATCGAATTTGATTACAGCAGTATGATGCGGATGCTGCGGAAAATGAATTATGACAATGAAGTTCTCATCTGTCAGGGGGATCAGATTGTGCTTGGAAATGGGTCTTTTAGTGGAACCGGACGAGACTTTGATACGATCAGCGTGCAGCAGAAGATGGATTATAAACAGTCGTTTACCATCTATGGAGCCAAGCTTGATATCTATGTTTTAAAATCTGAATATGGAGTGTGGACCAGAATTCTGCGGTTTCTGCCGCTTCTTGGATTTTTGGTGATCATCAATGTGGTTATGCCGATGGCTCTTGTCATACTGTTGAATCATTCGTTTGCGAAGCGCATTCAGGGGCTGAGCCATGTGTTTCAATCGGTCAACGGAGAACATCTTGTCCGAATGGTTCATGAAGACGGTAAGGATGAAATCGGCAGTATGATCCGCAATTACAATCGCATGGTCGACCGGACCAATGAACTGATCCAGACGGTGTACAAAAACAAGCTCAAAGAACAGGAAATTCTGGTTGGAAGGAAGAATGCGGAACTTTTAGCATTGCAGAGTCAGATCAATCCGCATTTCCTGTTTAATGCACTGGAGAGCATTCGTATGCGAAGCCTCTTAAAGAAGGAGACTGAGACTGCTGATATGGTGGAAAAACTTGCCATCATGCAGCGGCAATATGTGGACTGGGGCAACGATTTGGTACAGGTTGATCAGGAACTTGAATTTGTAAAGGCGTATCTTTCTTTGCAGAAATACCGGTTCGGAGAACGTTTGAATTATAATCTTGATATTGATCCGGAATGTGAGCAGATCCGTATACCGAAGCTTACCATTGTAACTTTTGTGGAGAATGCCTGCGTACATGGGATCGAATGTAAGGCTTCACCGGGATGGATTTTTGTAAGAGTTTATAAAAGAGAAGAACTGTTGTGGATTGAGATTGAGGATACGGGAGGCGGAATGGAACAGCAGCAGATCCTGCAAATTCAGAAAGATATGCAGAATGCTGATATCGAAATGTTGAAAGAACGCAAGAGTGTTGGCATGTTGAATGCATGTCTGCGCCTTAAAATGCTTACACAGAATCATGTATTTTTTGAAATCGATGGTGAAGAAGGCGCCGGAACATGGATTACGATTCGTGTCCCAATGGAGTATTTGTAGGAGGAGAGTAGTATGCTAAAAGTTTTGCTTGTGGATGATGAGCCGTTTATTATTCAGGGATTAAAGGTACTGATCGATTGGGAACAGGAAGGATTTACGATTGCAGGCACCGCATCAAACGGAAAAGAGGCCTACGATTTTCTGCAAAAAGAAGAGGTGGATCTGATCATTGCGGATATTCAGATGCCGATCATGACCGGTTTGGAATTACAGGAGGCAATACGTAAAGAAGAGATTTCGAATGCCTACTTTGTTATTTTAAGTGGCTATGCCGACTTTGAATATGCAAGGCGGGCACTTCAAAATGAATGTACGGATTATATCTTAAAGCCGGTCGATCGCGAAATGTTGCTGAAATTACTTAACAGGGTGGCTGCAATGCGAGATGAAGATGATCGTATGCAACAGAAGAACAGGAAGATGGAAAAGGCATATCTTGCAAGGCAATTGATTTCATTGATCAAAGGCAAATATGACGATTCCAATCTGCAGTATGTCACATCCCAGATGAAGTGCAAAGAGGGGGTTCGCTATGTTGAAATCCTGATGTCAGAAGGGGATATGGATGAGGATGTGACGGATCAGGAAATGCGTGAATTTCAAAGACAGATGTATGAGTGTTGTGTCGTGTTTCTGAAAGATCATGCGCAGAATTGTGTGTTTGATGTATCGGCAGATGAAAAAATATATGATGTGGGGTTGATCTTTTTCACTTATATGGCGGAAGAAGCTATGCGCAGCGAAAAAGATTATCTGCAGGAACTACTGGAATATCTGGACGAAAGTCTGCCACGACCGGTCACCATGCGTGTAGGTAAAAAAGTGGCGGACATCAGTCTTATTGCCAGATCCTATGGCAACGCATGTATGCTTCGTTCGTTTCAGGGATTTCGAAGCAAAAAGGATATCTATTATTATGAGGAAGAGGTGCAGGTATCCAGTAATGGTATGGTGTTGTGCAAGAAGAGTCTGGATGAACTACTGAATGTGGTTGAGCAGAACAATCATATGGAGATTCGTGCAGCGGTGGAACGTTTCTATGCAGAGATGGGGCAAAGAGGTCTGCATGGAGAATCCATGACACTTAACATTAACTATCTGCTGTTTCAGCTGATTCATCTTGCAAGCGAACAGGATGATGAGGTCAATCAGGAAGAGATTTTGCGGTTGATATCGGAGAGCAGTTTTGAAACAGGGACAATGCGCGGCAGTAAAACACATCTGATGCGTTTTGCCTGCGAGTACGGAGATTATCTCTCTCAGCTTCGAAAGAATGTATCCAGAGGTGTTCTTGGAAATGTGGAGAAAGAGATCAAGGAAAATTATGCCGAGAATCTTACTTTGAAAAGTCTGAGTGAGAAGTATTACGTCAACAGTGCTTATCTGGGGCAACTGTTCCGAAAAAAATATGGGCAATCGTTTAAGGATTATCTGAATAATTACAGAATGGACAGGGCTGCAGATCTTCTGCTACATACGGACAAGAAGATCATTCAGATAGCGGAAGAAGTTGGGTATCATGATCTGGATTACTTCGTCAACCGGTTCATTCAGGCAAAGGGATGTACTCCGGCGAAATTCCGGAGACAGATGCAGCAATAATATGGAGAGTTGTAAAAACAGGGTAAACTATAGTTCGTCAGAATGAACTATAGTTTACCCTGTTTTTGACTATAGTTCGTCGGATTGTTTGAAAACGTGAAAAAAGTAAAATAGTTAATATAAAGAAGGAGGTTACAATCTATGAAAAGAAAGAGAATTGTAAGTGTCATGCTCGTAGCGGCAATGGCAGCAACCTTATTCGCAGGTTGTGGAAAAAATGGCGGAAGCAGCAAGGGCGAATCGACACAGGGGGGAAGTGCAAGCACTTCAAATGACGGTGAGATCAAAGAGTTTACAGCATTCTTTGCAGTTCCTGGATCTGAAATTAATGATGACAATGAGATTCAGCAGATCATCGCAGAGAAGACCGGCGTAAAAGTTAAGGAGACATGGCTGACCGGTCAGACGGCAGAAGAAGCAATCGGAACATTGGTAGCCGGTGGCGAGTATCCGGATTTCATCTGTGGTGGAAACGGTATGCCACAGTTATACGATGCAGGTGCTTTGGTACCACTTGATGATTACATTGATAATTATCCAAACATCAAGGAGTTCTTTACCGAGCAGGAATGGGATCAGCTTCGCCAGGATGACGGACATATTTACTGGATTCCACAGTTCTCGAACATCAAGGGTGAGGAGAAGACCTGTACACATAATGACGAGGCTTTCTGGATTCAGGCAAGAGTTCTTGAGTGGGCTGATTATCCTGAAATCAAGACAATGGATGATTACTTTAACCTGATCGAAGATTATTATGAAGCAAATCCTACAATGACAGACGGAACAGAGAATATTCCATATACAATTCTTTGTGACGATTGGAGATATTTCTGCTTAGAGAATGCTCCACAGTTCCTTGATGGATATCCAAACGATGGATCTTGTATGGTTGATCCTGATACATTAACCGTTCTTGATTACAATACATCCGATACAGCAGTGAAGTACTTCAAGAAGTTAAATGAGGAGTATCAGAAGGGTATCGTTGATCCTGAGTCTTTCACACAGACATATGATGAGTACATTGCAAAGCTTTCTACAGGTCGTGTACTTGGTATGATCGATCAGTGGTGGGATTTCGCTTACACGGCAGGTGATGCTATCAAGTCTGCAGGACTTGACAAAGAGGGATGTGATTACATTCCTGTTCCTGTAACAATTGACGGACGCAAGAACCAGTGGCATAACTCCGGCGGAGTATTAAATTCAGGTGACGGACTTGCAGTTACCGTAGATTGTGATGATGTTGAGGGAGCTTTACAGTTTGTGGATGATCTCCTTTCTCAGGAAATCCATGACCTTCGTTTCTGGGGCGTGGAAGGTGTTGACTATAAGGTTGACGACGACGGACTGTTCTACAGAACAGACGATATGAGAGCGCAGGCTGCTGAGACAGATTACAAGGCTTCTCATACATGCAGCTATTCATACTTCCCACAGTACACAGGAACAAGCGATGACGGAATCAACTCAATGAAGCCGGATGGTCAGGCTGGAGAGTTCTTTGACGGATTAAACGAGGACGTTAAGAAAGCTTTCATTGCATATGGCGTTGAAACATACGTTGAGATGCTCGGAACAAGTGAGGCACCTGGTCCATGGTATCCGATGTGGTCATTCTCGAACAACTTTACAACCGATACAGAAGGTGGTATGGCTTGGAACAAGATTTCTGAAGTTAAGCATGAACAGCTTCCACAGGTCGTAATGGCAAAAGACTTTGACAGCGCATGGGCAACTTATATGGATGCATACAATGCATGC
>CAVHWG010000133.1:9149-12085 GCA_963639645.1 Firmicutes bacterium TM09-10
TTTCATTAGCGAGTTACAGACAGAGCTTGATAAGCGCGTTGCAGAGGCAGCAAAATACGAATAATACATAGAGAATGAGGTTTTAGACGGGCAGATGTTGTGAAAACTTCATCTGCCTGTTTAAAAAAGGAGTGAGGTCATGTCTATAGTGAGAACAAAATCAAAACAGAAAGTGAAAGAACCGAAAACGAAAATCACCTGGAAAGAGATTAAAAGACAGAAGGTATTATTGTTCTGGTCGGCAATTATGGTAGCTTATGGAGTGGTTTTCTATTATCTCCCACTTGCCGGCTGGGCTATGGCTTTTCAGAACTATAAACCGAGACTTGGTATCTTTCATTCGGAATTTGTAGGTTTGGATAAATTCCGTACATTATTCTCGGATATGACTTTTATCCGGGTAATCAGAAACACGTTGGCAATGGGTGTTATCAACTTGGTGGTAACCTTTATAACGGCGATTGTTTTCGCAATCTTATTAAATGAGATTAAATCCAAAGGCGGCAAAAAAGTAGTTCAGACAATTTCATACCTTCCGCATTTCCTTTCATGGATCATTGTAACCGGTATCTTACATGATATGTTATCCGGTAGCGGAATTGTGAATGAGTTATTACTTAATTTCCATATTATTTCGCAGCCGATCAATTTCTTTGCACATCCGAGTTATTTCTGGCCGATTGTGGCATTTGCCAATGTCTGGAAAGAGACAGGATGGAATGCAATTATCTATTTGGCGGCAATTACTTCAATCGACCCGTCACTTTACGAAGCAGCGGCTATTGACGGCGCTGGCAGATGGGCAAAAATTAAGCATGTTACACTTCCGGGTATTAAACCAACCATTATCATTCTTCTTCTGATGAATGTAGGTAATGTACTGAATGCAGGTTTCGAAGTTCAGTATTTGTTAGGCAATGGTCTGGTACAGAAAGTATCACAGACAATCGATATTTACGTATTGAAATGGGGAATCAGTCAGGGTGACTTCGCAATAGGAACCGCAGCCGGTATCTTCAAGAGTTTCGTAAGTATTGTTCTGATCGTGATTGCAAACCAGATTGCAAAACGTAATGGTGAAGAGCAGTTGTTCTAAGGAGGTTATACAATGGCAGCAAAAAAAGTGAAAAAAAAGATACAGATATTTCCGATTGTCAATATGATCATTATGATTCTGTTTGTAATCATTACGCTGTATCCTGTATTAAATACATTAGCAATATCATTAAACGATGGTACCGATGCTCTCCGTGGAGGTATCTATCTGTTACCGAGAAAATTTACATGGAAGAATTATATTACGGTACTTCAGAAGGATAATCTGATTACAGGTGCCTACATCACGGTCGCAAGAACTGTGATTGGAACGATCCTTGCGCTGATCGCAAACGCAATCCTTGCATTTATCGTCAGCAGAAAGCGATTCATGTTTAAAAAGCAGCTCTCATTGTTCTGGGTTATTACGATGTATGTAAATGGTGGATTGATTCCGACATTCCTGTTATACAAGGGACTGGGACTTACCAACAGCTTCTGGGTATATGTAATCCCGGGAATGATCAGTGCATTCAACATGCTGGTTATCCGTACTTATATGAACGGTATTCCGGACAGTTTAGAGGAATCGGCACAGTTGGACGGTGCCGGATATACAACGATTTTCCTGAAAATCTACTCACCGCTTTGTAAGCCGGTATACGCAACAGTAGCACTGTTCGTTGCGGTTGGTCAGTGGAATTCATGGTTTGATGCGATGCTGTATAACCGTATGTCCAGCAAGCTGACAACATTACAGTACGAGTTGATGAAACTTTTATCATCCGTAACCAATAATGGTACAAGTGTAGAGGCAATGAAGAATGCTGTGGGAACGGTTACACCGACATCGGTTCGTGCAGCTGCAACAATTATTACGATGCTGCCGATTATCTGTATTTATCCGTTCTTGCAGAAGTACTTTGTAACAGGACTTACGCTTGGTGGCGTAAAAGAATAATTATTTTGTTTACCTAATTTCTTTTTCATATAAAATCATCCCTTATGTAAGCTGTGCTGCTGATGTGGCGCAGCTTATGTACTATTATTGTTAGGAGGCTTAAAACTATGGAGATGACACTCAGATGGTATGGTTCACAGCACGATACGGTAACGCTGGAGCAGATTCGGCAGATTCCGGGAGTAAAAGGTGTGATCACCACATTATACGATACGCAGCCGGGAGAAGTGTGGACGAGAGAGCGGATCCACAGGATGAAAGAAGAGGTCGAAGCAGCAGGACTTCATATTGCAGGGATTGAGAGTGTGAATGTACATGATGCAATCAAGACAGGGGAACCGGAGCGTGAAATCTACATCGAGCATTATATTGAAACATTAAAAAATCTGGGGGAGGAAGATATTCATCTTGTCTGCTACAATTTTATGCCGGTGTTTGACTGGACAAGAACCGAACTCGCGAGGCGCAGGCCGGACGGCTCTACGGTTCTTGCCTACAATCAGGCGGCAGTCGATGCGTTGCAGCCGGAGCAGATGTTTGAATCCCTGTCGGGAAACACGAACGGAAGTGTGATGCCCGGATGGGAGCCGGAACGCATGGCACATATCCGGGAGCTTTTTGATAGATATAAAGATGTGGATGAGGAGCTGCTGTTTGATAATCTGAAATACTTTTTGGAGCGTATTATGCCGGTATGCGATCAGTATGATATCAATATGGCGATACATCCGGATGATCCGGCGTGGAGCGTATTTGGATTGCCGCGTATTATCGTCAATAAGGAAAATATCTTAAGAATGCTGAAAATGGTGGATAATTCGCATAACGGAGTAACATTCTGCTCCGGGTCATATGGAACAAATAGGGAAAATGATCTGCCGGATATGATCCGCTCTCTGAGAGGCCGTATTCACTTTGCACATGTTCGAAATCTGAAATT
>CAVHWG010000133.1:12095-13661 GCA_963639645.1 Firmicutes bacterium TM09-10
TGAGGAGGCTGCACATTTGTCTTCTGATGGAAGCTTTGACATGTATGAAATCATGAAAGCCTTGTACGATATCGGGTTTGACGGGCCGATTCGTCCGGATCACGGGAGAATGATCTGGGGGGAAGTGGCAATGCCAGGGTACGGTCTGTATGATCGTGCACTCGGAGCGACTTATCTGAACGGATTATGGGAAGCGATTGACAAGAATCGGCAATCATAAAGTGTAAAAAGGAGAATCTGAAACAATGAAGCTGACAAGAGAAGGAATCGAGGATAGGGAGAGATGGCTTAAAAAGGGGTATCGTCTTCCAGAGTACGATGTTGAAGCAATGGTTGAGCGCACAATGAAAAATCCGTTTTGGATTCACTTTGGTGCAGGCAACCTGTTTCGGGCATTTCATGCACGGATCGTGTCGGAGATGCTCGACAGAGGGGAACTGGACCGTGGACTGATCGTGGCGGAAGGTTTTGATCATGAACTCGTCAAATGTGCGTATCAGGCGCATGATAATCTTGGAATTGTAGTCACATTAAAGGCTGACGGTACCATGGAAAAAGAGGTAGTGGCGAGTGTAGCGGAATCGATTCCGTTAGATGTGGATAATGAGGTGGCTTTTGCAAGAATGCAGGAAATTTTTATGAAAGATTCTCTGCAGATGGCTACATTTACAATTACTGAAAAGGGATATATGTTGAAGGATGCAGGCGGACAGTATCGTAAGGATGTATTGGAGGATTTTGAGGGGGGACCTGCCGGAGCGCGAAGTTATATCGGTATGGTGACATCCTTATTGTACGCGCGGTTTCTTGCGGGAAAGAAACCGATTGCCATGATCAGTACGGACAATTGTTCCCACAATGGAGATAAACTTTACCATGCAATTGCGGAATTTGCATATCAGTGGAAAGTTCATTGTGTAGCGGAAGCCGGTTTTGTTGATTATATTGAGTCGGGAGCGGTTTCTTTTCCGTGGAGTATGATCGATAAGATTACACCAAGACCGGACGAGGGGGTAAGAAAGATATTAGAATTGGACGGCGTTGAGGATGTCACTCCGATTCTGACAGGGAAGAATACGTATGTGGCACCGTTTGTGAATGCCGAAGAAACGCAGTATCTGGTAATTGAAGACCAGTTTGTGAATGGACGGGAAGATTTGCACGCACCGGGCCTTTTCTTTACAAACCGCAAAACGGTAGAACTGGTTGAAAAGATGAAGGTATGTACCTGTCTGAATCCATTACACACAGCACTTGCGATATTCGGATGTCTGCTTGGATATGACAAGATCAGCGAGGAAATGAAAGATCCGGAATTGAAGCATATGATTGAAAGCATCGGGTATGATGAGGGGCTTCCTGTCGTGGCGGATCCGCAGATTCTTAATCCGAAAGAGTTCCTTCATACGGTGCTTGAAGTGCGGCTGCCAAATCCGTTTATGCCGGATACACCGCAACGAATTGCGACGGATACGTCACAGAAACTGGCGATACGATTTGGAGAAACGATCAAGGCATATGATGAGACTCCGGGACTGGATCCTTCTGCACTTCGAATGATTCCAC
>CAVHWG010000133.1:13671-20132 GCA_963639645.1 Firmicutes bacterium TM09-10
TTGTCGGGGGCATTACATGGGGGGATCGTAGTGCGTCTGTGCGGATTCGACCAATTCTTGAGAATACACAGATATTTGGTGTCGATCTGGCGAAAGCAGGGCTGACGGAGAAAATATGCGGATATTTTTCCGAGATGATCCAAGGACCGGGGGCGGTTCGTGCAACATTGCAAAAATATGGAACGGAGGTTTGGAAAGGATTCAATGATAGATAAGATTCATGATTTTGGCATCGTGCCGGTCGTTGTTCTGCATGATGCGGGAAAAGCGGCTGCTTTGGCAGATTCTTTGTGTAAAGGCGGGCTTGCCTGCGCGGAGGTCACGTTCCGGACGGATGCGGCGGAAGAAAGTATTCGCATTATGACCGAACTTCATCCGCAGATGCTGGTCGGTGCAGGAACCGTGCTTTCAGTAGAACAGGCAGAGGCAGCGCGTGCTGCGGGGGCAAAATTTATTGTGAGTCCGGGATTTAATCCAGAGGTTGTGGATTATTGTCTGGCACATCATATTCCGGTCATTCCGGGTGCGGTCACACCGTCGGAGGTGACGCAGCTGGTAAACAGAGGCTTGAAGGTAATCAAATTTTTTCCGGCAGAGACATATGGCGGTATAAAAACCATTCAGGCGCTCTCTGCTGCTTTCCACGGAATCTCATTTATGCCGACAGGGGGAATCAATGCCGGAAATCTCAAAGATTATCTGGAGAATGAGAATGTGATTGCCTGCGGCGGAAGCTGGATGGTAAAGGAAGATCTGATTGCAGACGGAAAGTTTGAACAGATTCAGGCACTGGTAAGTGAAGCGGTCGATCTTGTACATAAGATTCGTGGATAGAAGGCCGGATGTTTCAGACAGGTAGGAGAGAGAATGAAAGCTTTTATGGATGAAACGTTTCTGCTGGGCAATGCGCTGGCAGAGAAATTGTATTATGAGCACGCTGCAAAGATGCCAATCATTGATTATCATTGCCATCTTGAGGCAGAAGAGATTGCAAAAGATATCAGTTTTGAAAATATGACGCAGCTCTGGCTGGGGGGCGACCATTATAAATGGCGCCTGATGCGGGCAAACGGGATTGCGGAGGAATATATTACCGGGGATGCGCCGGATTATGATAAATTTCGCAAATGGGCGCAGACGCTGGAGCGGGCGATTGGTAACCCTTTGTATCATTGGAGTCATCTCGAATTACAGCGTTATTTCGGATATCATGGCGTGTTAAATGAAGATACGGCGGATGAGGTATGGGCGCTCTGCAATGAAAAGCTGAAGCAGCCGGATATGAGCGCAAGAAATCTAATTGTGCAATCGAAGGTCACGCATCTTTGCACAACCGATGACCCTGCGGATTCACTGATCTGGCACAGAATATTGCGTGAGGCTGCGGATTTCTCTGTGAAAGTTCTCCCAGCATGGCGACCGGAGAATGCAATGAAAATTGCATGGAGCGGTTTTGGGGATTATGTAAAGAAGCTGGGAGAGGCTGCCGGTATAGCGATTGCATCCTTTGACGATATGAAGACGGCTTTGTGCAAACGGATGGCTTTCTTTGCACAAAACGGATGTGCCGCATCGGATCACAGTCTGGATTTTGCCATGTATGCTCCTGCCACGGAAAAAGAAATTGATCGGATCTTTGCCAAAGCACTGCGTGGTGAGGAGGTCACCTATGAGGAGGATTTAAAATATAAGACGGCATTTCTGCTTTTTATCGGAAAAGAATACAAAAAGTATGGCTGGGTCATGCAGCTGCATTACGGTGTAAAACGTGACAACAATACAAAATTATTCGGATTGTATGGAGCCAATGCCGGTGCGGACTGCATCGCTAACCATACGCCGTCCGATCAGCTTGCCGATCTGCTGGATGCGTTGCAGGAAGAGGATGCGTTACCGAAAACCATTCTCTATAGCTTAAATCCGATCGACAATGCTGCAATCGGTTCTGTAATCGGCTGCTTTCAGAATGAAGAGGCAAGGTGCAAGATTCAGCAGGGAAGTGCATGGTGGTTCAATGACAATCGGCAGGGTATGATCGATCAGATGACTTCTCTGGCAAATCTTGGAGTGCTCGGCAATTTTATCGGAATGCTGACAGATTCGAGAAGCTTTATCTCTTATCCGAGACACGAGTATTTCCGGAGAATTTTGTGCAATCTGATCGGTGAATGGGTGGAAAACGGGGAATATCCATATGATGAAGTGCGTCTTGGAAGACTGATCGAGGATATTTCCTACAATAATGTAAAGGCGTATTTTGCTTTTGAATAAGAGAAGGAGTCTGGTGTGAAAAAAATATTGCTAGTAGGGGAGCCGATGGCATTGCTTATGGCAGAGGAAACGGGAGATCTGGCAGAGGTTTCGCATTTTACACGATCCATATCAGGTGCGGAGGTGAATGTGGCAATCGGCCTGACAAGACTTGGGTTTGATGTGGAATATATGACAAGGCTTGGAGATGATCCGTTCGGACGGTATATACAGACCGCACTCGGGAACATAGGAATCGGAACACGATTGATCTCATATGACCCGGTGTACCGGACTGGAATTCAGTTGAAGGAGAAAGTAACGGACGGACGGGATCCGGCCGCTCCGTACTATCGGAAAGAATCTGCGGCATCCCATATGGCGGAGGAAGATATCAGGTCGGTCGATCTGGCGGAGGTTGCGTTGGTTCATGTGACCGGTATTCTTCCGGCATTGTCAGAAAATGCAAGGCAGGCAGCCGAACTGTTAATGAGACGGGCAAAAGAGGAACGGATCCTTTTGACTTTTGATCCGAATTTGCGACCGGCACTATGGACAGATGAAGCGACCATGCGAAATGAGATCAATCGGTTGTCGGCGTATGCGGATATCGTGCTTCCGGGAATCGGAGAATGTGAGATTCTGACCGGGACGAATGATAAACAAAAGGCGTCAGATTTTTATCACAATCTGGGCGTGAAGACGGTGATCATCAAGGATGGGAAGAAAGGCGCCTTTGCATCGCAACAGCTTACGAATGGTGTGGTAATGAGAATGGATGTTCCGGGTTTTCGGGTGAGCAGGATCGTTGACACGGTGGGGGCAGGTGACGGATTTGCAGTGGGATTTCTCAGCGGTCTGCTAAAGAACCTGCCTATTCGGGAATGCGTTATGCGCGCAAATGCAATCGGAGCGATCCAGGTGCAGCACCGCGGAGATAATGAGGGACTGCCGACGGAGGAACAATTGGAGCAATTTATCCAAAGTAATGCACCAATAACGTGTGAGCAGGAATAACAGGGAAGAAGGACGCATAGGATCATCTTGGGGTGATGCTATGCGTTTTTCGGATTTATGCGAAAAAGAAGTGGTCAATGTGAGCGACTGCCGGTGTCTCGGCAATGTGCGCGATTTGGAATTTGACAAGGAATGTGGCGAGATCAAGGCGCTTGTCATACCGGGGCCGGGAAAATATCTGGGATGTTTTTGCAGAGATAGCGAATTTAGTATTCCATGGGCTAAAGTTATTCGAATTGGACCCGATATAATACTTGTAGAATTCAATGAGAAAGAGATGAAACATAAGATTTAGCTTCAAGGAACGATTGACAATGAAATCGCAGAAAGCTATACTTATTCTATATAAGTCTGTATGATAGTAGGAGGAACATTCGATGAAGTGTCCGTTTTGCAGCAGCGAGAATACAAGAGTAATTGATTCGAGACCGGCCGATGATAACAATTCCATTCGCCGTCGTCGTCTCTGTGATGATTGTGGCAAGCGTTTTACCACATACGAGAAGGTGGAGACGATTCCGCTGATCATTATCAAGAAGGACAACAATCGAGAACAGTATGACAGAACGAAGATCGAAGCCGGTGTGCTTCTTGCCTGTCATAAGCGTCCGATTTCCGCAGAACAGATCACAAAGCTGGTCGATGATGTGGAGATTGAGATCTTCAACCGTGAGGAGAAGGAGATTCCGAGTTCTCTGATCGGAGAGATCCTGATGGATAAGTTGAAGGATCTTGATGCGGTTGCCTATGTAAGATTCGCATCTGTATATCGAGAGTTCAAGGACGTCAATACATTTATGAATGAGTTGAAGAAAATGATGCTGAAATCATAAATTTGAATGAAGGAGAAACGATATGAATATTTCAGGAATTCGCCCATATGCTGGATTCTATGATTACAATTCAATAAGAGCTGAGGCACTCCGCAACCAGCAGATTGCCGAGGTACAGATCGGACTCTCTTCGCAGCAGACCAAGGAGCCGCAGAACGAAGTTGTGGCTGCTCCGGTCGAGCAGAATTTCAGTTCCTACGATTTTGCACAGACCTATCGTCCGGATGAGACCTACGAACTCAAGGGACGCGACAGTGATATTGAAAGTCTGGATGTGCAGAAGGCGGTATCGGATCTTGGCAAGGATCAGGTGCTTCAGCAGTATCAGTATTTCGTTGGCAGCAACGAGGGTTCTGTTACAAAGACAGCGGTGGCTGCTGTGCAGCAGAATATGCGCTCCGGAGAGAATTTCTCACTGTAATTTCTGTAATGTACTCATGAAATGATTGCATTACCTAGTAAAGGAGTACCACTTATGTGTGCATTTCTCTATCCGGGAGAATATTTGGATTCAACATATCATATTGATTTTGATAAATTGTATAATGATGGGTATCGCGGCATTATCTTTGATATTGATAATACGCTCGTACCTCACGGAGCGCCTGCGGATGAGCGGGCGATTCTTTTGTTTCGGCACTTAAAGGAACTTGGTTTCAAATGCATGCTTTTATCCAACAACAAGGAGCCACGCGTGAAGATGTTCAATGATGCGGTGCATGTGCAATATATTTATAAGGCCGGAAAGCCGAAGCCTGCCGGTTACCGGAAGGCGATGGAAGAACTCGGGACGGATGTGACAAACACGCTTTTTGTCGGAGATCAGATCTTTACCGATGTGTGTGGAGCGAATCTCGCGGGAATCCGCACGATCCTTGTGAAACCGATCCATCCGAAGGAGGAGATTCAGATCGTTCTTAAGAGAAGACTTGAGGCGATCGTGCTGTTCTTCTACAAGATGCATGTGAAGCGAAAAGGACTGCCGTATGAGACGGCACGTAAGGCTGAAAAATAATTGAAATCAGCACGATCCTTGAGAAACTTTCGCTGCGCGACCGCACGCAGCTTGCGGTGTTTTATTTGACGAAGGTATGCTGATGCGCTAAAATATGACATCGGGCATAAGATAAGAAATATACCCTTGACGAGAGGAAATATGAGAATATAAATAGGAAAATGCGCAAATATAGGAGGAGCATAACATGAAGATCGGAATTGGCAATGATCATGCAGCAGTCGAGATGAAGATGCAGATCAAGGAGTATCTGGAAGGACTCGGACATGAGGTTGTAAACTATGGTGTTGACACAACGGAAAGCTGCAATTATCCGGAGATCGGAGAGAAAGTCGGACGAGCAGTCGCAGACGGTGAGGTGGAGTGTGCGGTGCTTATCTGCGGAACCGGAGTCGGTATCTCGATCGCAGCGAACAAAGTCAATGGTGTGCGTGCAGCCGTATGTTCGGATATCACGACCGCGCATCTGGTTAAGGAGCACAACAATGCGAACATTATCGCGTTCGGTGCACGTATCGTCGGAATCGAGACAGCAAAGGATATCGTCAAGGCATATCTGGATGCCGAGTTCCTAGGCGGACGTCATCAGACAAGAATTGATATGATTTCCGACATTGAAACAAGAAATAATGCTTGATAAATATGGCATTTTATAGTAAAATGGCTCAATGAGAGAGTTTTTACTCGTAATTTAAGGAGGAAGATCGAATGATTTCAGCAGGAGATTTCAGAAACGGTGTTACAATCGAGCTTGATGGTAACATTTATCAGATTATCGAATTTCAGCATGTTAAGCCGGGAAAGGGCGCAGCATTCGTTAGAACTAAGTTAAAGAATATCGTCAGTGGTGGTGTGGTTGAGAAGACTTTCCGTCCAACCGAGAAGTGCCCGACCGCTCATATTGATCGTAAGGATATGCAGTATCTGTATGCGGATGATGATTTCTATCATTTCATGGATGTAGAGACATACGACCAGATCGACCTGACAAAGGACAGTGTCGGTGATGCTCTTAAGTTCGTGAAAGAGAACGAGATGGTTAAGATCTGTTCTCACAAGGGTAACGTATTCGCAGTTGAGCCACCTCTGTTCGTAGAGCTTCAGATCACAGAGACTGAGCCTGGATTCAAGGGTGATACCGCTACAGGTGCTACAAAGCCTGCAACTGTTGAGACAGGAGCTGTTGTATATGTACCTCTGTTCGTAGAGCAGGATGACGTTATCAAGATTGATACCAGAACAGGTGAGTACCTTTCAAGAGTATAATCGATTATGGGTATGTGATTATTTAAGCCGGGAAGCGTTTGCTTTCCGGCTTTTGTATTACAAATTAAATAGATCACTGT
>CAVHWG010000134.1:0-440 GCA_963639645.1 Firmicutes bacterium TM09-10
TATCTACGGTAAGTGTTCTGCCGGCAAGTTCCATTGAATAACTTTTGTACATGTTCTCTCTCCTTAAAAAATATTCTCATCCGATCTGCAGAACCCCGAAACTACTGAACAACACATAGCTTCTATGCCCTCTTCAGTGGTCCCGGTAAAAAGCCCTGCAACAAAAACAAGAGCGGAATAGAAACTCCGCTCTTGAATTACAATTATTTTCTGAGACCTAAACGCTCGATTAAAGAACGATATCTCTCAATATCGATTTCCTTTAAGTAAGATAATAATCCACGTCTCTGACCGATCATCTTAAGCATACCTCTTCTTGAGTGGTGATCCTTAGGATTCTCTTTCAGATGCTCAGTGAGCTCCTGGATTCTAGCTGTTAAGATGGCAACCTGAACCTCTGGTGAACCAGTGTCGTTCGGTGTTCTGCCGTACTCAGCGAT
>CAVHWG010000134.1:450-5297 GCA_963639645.1 Firmicutes bacterium TM09-10
ATTTTTATACCCGATAATCAGCAGAAGGTCGGAGTGTCCATCCACCGAATATGGGCTAAACCATACTAAAACAATATAACATATGTCTCAGTGGTTTGTAAACATCTTTTTACAAATATCTGACCACGCATACCGGTGTACGATAATATGCGTTGGAAATTTTAATTCCGGTTCTCGGATTGCTTGCATGCACAACCTGTCCGTTTCCGATATAGATTGCAACATGGTTGATTCCGCCACCGCTACTGTAGAAAAACAGATCGCCCGGTTGCGCCTCAGACGCACTCACTCTTCTGCCGTATCCCGGCTGGGAAGCTGCATGATGCGGAAGTGAAATTCCATAGTGTGCATATACCTGCATCGTAAATCCCGAACAGTCAACACCGTTTGTCAGACTGGTTCCACCCCATACATAACGGTTGCCGACAAACTGCAACGCATACTGTACCAAAGACATACCGGTGCTTGAAGCTGCATCTGCCGAAGACTGATTTAACTCTTTAATGCTTGAAGCGGTCGGAAGCTTCTGTGAGATATCAACGAAATCTCCGGAAATATATCCTTTCTCATCATCCACTTCAACCTTATACCAATCGTCTACGATCTTCTCGACCGTCAGATCCTCGCCCTCACCGACAAGCGATACGACCGACGAATCCACCGAAGGTTTCTTACGTACACGAAGTGTTGTTGTATTCACTGTTGCAACGGTAATGACCGCTTTCTCAGCCACCTTGATCGCATCATCTCCGGTATAGAGATACTCACTCTTCACATAACCGGTTACGCTTCCGGACTTGATCTTCGTCCAGTCATCCTTGGTCCCAAGAATCTCGCATGCATTATTCTTTGTCATCTTACCGACAATCTTGCTATCGGTCGTTGCCTTCTTACGGATATTCAGATTTCCCTCACTAATGTTTGACATTCCAAGGTTCTCATAACCGCATAATTTTGCAACGGATTCTTCTGTATCTTCCGATACCGTCTCATCCGTCAATACTTCCTTGTCCGAAGCAGCCGCAGCATCGTTTGACGCATCCAGTGACTGAGCCACCGTTCCTATATCTGTATCCGTCACACCAACACTTGACGTATCAAACATCACATCCGTCAGACCCGCGGTAACATCGATCGATTCGATATCGTTTGCATTTAAAGCAAGTGACACTCCCGCATTCAGACCTGTTGTATCATTATTCTTATCTGCAAGACTGCTTGTTCCTGTATATACGGCAACACTGCCGACCACAAGAGCACATGCAACTACAACGCCAGCTCTCTTTTTGTTCAAATCATTGAATTTCATAGATTCCTCCAAACTGAAATCAAATTGTTCTCATCACAACATAAATGAGTATAGCAAAAATATTTCAGTCTGTCAATATATATGTAACATTTCCGTAATATTTTTAATTAAACTGACGACTCGTTGCCACGTCACGCTCCATCTGCGCCTGCAGTGCATCAATCGATGCGAATTTTTGTTCCGGACGGATAAAATGCAAAAAGCAGACTTCCGCCTCTTTTCCGTAAACATCTTCATCGAAATCAAGAATGTGCGTCTCGACACCGATCATCTGCGTCTTACTGACGGTCGGCTTACACCCCACATTCGTCACACCTTTGTGCCAGACACCGTCCAGAAGGACTCTTGTTGCATACACACCGTTCGGCGGAAGCAGTTTCTCCTGCGGAAGTTCCATATTGATCGTCGGAATCCCGATCTGCCTGCCCAACTGCTGTCCGTGAATGATCGTACTCTTAACAAAAAACTCATATCCAAGCAGATGATTTGCTTTCTCGATATGACCGAGATTGATCTCCTCACGGATATAGGTACTGCTGATGTCTCTGCCGCCTTCCTGCATCTTGTCAAGAACGACCACTTCGTATCCGTATTCATCCGCATACTGCCGAAGGACTTTATAGTCCCCCGCCCGGTTGTGCCCAAAATGAAAATCATTTCCAACCACAAAGCATTTTGCATGCAGAGAACGTACCATCCACTCGATGAACGCTTTCGGCTCCATGCACATCACTTCCGGCGTAAACGGACACTCGATCAGATAATCCACCCCCGTCCGCTCAAAGATCGCATATTTCTCTGCATTGGTAGTCAGCACGCGCGTGTCCACGCCGTTGACTTGGCGTTTCGGCGGAATATCAAAGGTAAAGACAACTGCCTTATAGTGATACTTTTCTCTCCATGCGAGCAGATTCTCCATCAAAAGTTCATGTCCGCGGTGCAGCCCGTCAAACTTACCGAGAGTGATCACGGACTCTTCTTCTATTTTAAAATCAAATGTATTGTGAATATATTGCATCATAATTCTGTCTGAAATAATTTAATCGGTTTAAAATCATTTGTCTCCGGCTTATAGGCATACAGGCCGATAAATGTCCCCTCCCATCCGTAGAGGCGAATGCATTCTTTCTTATAAGCTTCCTGCATGTCGCAGATCAGTTCTTCCGGGATCCGGTTTCCGTTTCTCACAAGCTTGTCCGCTGTCTCAAGGACCGAAGCTTTCTCATACTGCATAAATACAGAATCCACAGAATAGATAAAACTTTCGTCACCGCTTTTCAGGCGTGCCTCAAGCTCGTCCAGTTTCAGCGCATCTTCAATTGCAAATGCCGCAACCCTCGTGCGCAGCAGTGATTTCATGCAGCCGCCACACCCGAGTTTCTCTCCGATATCCTGACAAAGTGTACGGATATACGTTCCCTTGGAGCAGTGCACGCGCATACGGATCTCAGGAAGTGCGATAGAAAGGATCTCAATTTCATGGATTGTCACCGGGCGTGCCTTGCGCTCGACGGTAACGCCTTTTCTCGCAAGATCACACAACTTCTGTCCGTTCACTTTGAGCGCCGAATACATCGGTGGAATCTGCATATAGTCACCGACAAAAGAAAGGATGGCGTCTTTTACTTCATCCTCTGTCACCGTAACCGTTTTTTCTTCCAGCACCTTACCGGAGAGATCCTGTGTGTCCGTCATAACACCAAGAAGGAGCACGGCTTCGTACTTCTTGTCTTTGTCAGTCAGCAGATCACAGACTTTCGTCGCACGACCGAGACACACCGGAAGAACCCCCTCCGCATCTGGGTCAAGCGTTCCGGTATGTCCGATCTTCTTCTGCTGAAAAATGCCACGCATCTTTGCTACGACATCAAAACTTGTAAATCCTTTTTCTTTATATACGTTTACAATTCCGTTTCTCATGTTTTAACCTGTAAAAACTATAATCTCGCCGCAATCTCATCAATGAGTGTCGCCTCGATCTCACCCAGCGCTCCCTGCATCGTGCAGCCCGCAGCCTTCACATGACCGCCGCCACCAAACTTCATCGCAAGTGCAGCCGCATCGAAATCTCCGTTCACGCGAAAACTTGCTTTGTACGTGCCATCCTCATTCTCATAAAGGAATACCGCAACCTTTGTATCCTTGGTCACGCGAAGCTGGCTGACGATACCGTCAAGATGCTTCGGCAGTACATCGTACTCATGCATTTCCTCCTGTGTGATGGAACTTACGATACATTGACCGTCCAGATAAAGCCGGCTCTTGATCAAAGCAAGCCCCATGATACGGTTCTGATTATAAGTCTTCGTATAGAAAGTATCATCAATGATCTTCGAGTAATCAATGCCCTTGTCCATAAGACGTCCGGCAATGTTCATCGTCTTTGCGGATGTGCAGGAATACTGGAAAACGCCTGTGTCGTGCACCATACCGGTGTACAGACACTCCGCGATCTCCTTTGTGATCTTCTGCTCATCCATCAGTTCAAACACAAGCTCGCAGGTCGAACTTGCATCCGGAAAAATATAATTATCATCTGCAAACGCCTGATTGCTCACATGGTGATCAATGCAGAACGTATGCTTTGCATTCTCAAAGTACTTGGCAGCGTTGCCGAGTCTTCCGGTGTCACCGCAATCCTCTGCGATAAACAGATCAAAGACAAGCTCATCCGTATACTCGTTTTTGATATCCACAGCATGTGCCATAAATTTGAAAATGTTCGGAATCGGTTCCAGATAAAGGCGCACATCAATCTCCGGATAATAGAGACGAATATAATTGTAGACCGCAAGTGTCGATCCCACACAGTCGCCGTCCGGACGCACATGTCCGGCGATTCCTACCGATGTCTTGCCTGTAAGAACAGTATCCAGTTTACTCATCCATAGACTCCTTTTGATCTTTTGTAACATCATCAATCATCTTGGACATGCGGATTCCATATTCAATGGACTGATCCAGCACAAACTTGATCTCCGGTGTGTTGCGCAGATTGATGGACTTGGCAAGCTTCACACGGATAAATCCTTCGGCACTCTTCAGTCCCGCAAGGGTATCCTTCTGTGACTGCTCATCGCCGAGCACGCTGATGTATGCCTTTGCCGTTTTAAGATCCGGCGCCACCTCTACCGCAACCACACTGGTCATCGGGTTGATCCGCGGGTCTTTGATCTCCCCGCGGATAATGTTGGACAATTCCCGCATAACCTCTTCATTGATACGAATATTTTTAATGCTGTTTTTTCTCATTCTAATTCCTATCTTGGTACTTCTACCATCTTATAAGCTTCTACCTGATCAAACTCCTGAATGTCGTTAAAGCCTTCGAATACAAGACCACACTCATATCCGGTCTTAACTTCCTTAACATCATCCTTGAAACGCTTGAGTGATGCAAGATCGCCCTCGAAAATCTGTGTTCCTTCACGGAAGATACGAACCTTGCAGCCACGTTCCATCACACCGTCAAGCACATAGGAACCTGCGATATTGCCGACTCCGGATGCCTTGAAGATCTGACGGATCTCCGCATGAC
>CAVHWG010000135.1:0-3335 GCA_963639645.1 Firmicutes bacterium TM09-10
CGCTTACGATCGTTGCGATCTTCTCCGGATAATTCTTGCCGCATGCAATATAATCAAGGAAAAATAATGGTTCTCCACCTGCACATGCCACATCGTTTACACACATTGCAACACAATCAATACCGATCGTATCATGCTTATCCAGTAAAAATGCAAGCTTTACTTTCGTTCCGCAACCGTCTGTTCCGGACAGGAGAACCGGCTCCTCCATGTCTTTGATCGCAGCCAGTGAGAAAGCGCCGGAGAATCCGCCGAGTCCGCCTAATACCTCAGGTCTCATGGTCTCCTTCACATACTTTTTCATCAATTCCACTGACTTGTAACCAGCCTCAATGTCAACACCGGAATTCTTGTAATCCATTTATTTTTCCTCCTAATATCTGTATTTGAACATATTACTATATCTTATAGTATATCCGTGAACGTGCAAATTTGCCAATAGGAAATCATAATATTAGTAATTAGTAGTTCTTATATCCGACTTCCTGCAGGCGCGCATCCTTTGCCTCAACCTGTCCCTTTAAGTTCTTGGAGTAGTCTTTTAATCTTGCAAGTAAATCGGCATCACTTGTCGCAAGGATCTTCGCTGCAAGGATTCCCGCATTCGCTCCGCCGTTGATTGCTACAGTTGCAACCGGGATACCGGTCGGCATCTGTACAATACTGTAAAGTGAATCTCTTCCGCCGAGTGAGGTCGTATGCATCGGGATTCCGATGACCGGCATCGGGAAGATTGCCGCGCACATACCCGGCAGATGCGCTGCCATACCTGCGCCTGCGATAATTACCTTAAAGCCTTTTACCTCTGCACTCTTGGCATACTCAAAAAATACATCCGGCTCGCGGTGTGCGGAGATGATCGTCATCTCATAGCTCACGCCAAGCTGATCCAGGATGTCTGCTGCCTTTGCCATAACCGGCATATCTGAGTCGCTTCCCATTACAATTCCTACCTGTGCCATTGTCTTATCCTCCTGCTTGTTCTTAAAATCTATCGGTTACGCCTGTGCATCGAGTTCGTCGAGCGGCTCATTGAGCTTCTCGGTTCCTGGCACGACAAAGCGTCCGTTTACAATAATGTCTTCTGTTGATCCATCCTTGCGGATGACTGTGATCCTGCCGAGTTCATCGTACGGGATCGTGATATCCGTGTGACAGTTAAAGTATGCCTTTGATACATCTTCCGTACGGAGTGCGGAGATCTCGTTGTCTCTTGCAACAATTGCCTTTCCGTCCGGATTGTAAGTGATATTATCCTCATCGTAGGTGTAACAAGTATCACCCACTGCAAAATGCGGTCCTGTCTTCTCTGCGATCAGGATTGGCAGCTTATCCGCGATATCAAACTTTCGCGCCATCACATAGGCGGTCGTGTTTGTTCCGATTGCAAACTCGCCCATCGGAAGTGTCTTGTGATGGAATAATACATTATCCTCGATATACTTGCGGTTCTCCTCCTCGGAGTCGAAATTGGTGCAAGTGTAGGATGCAATCCGTCCATCCACAAAATCCAGTTGCAGATTCTTATAATTTAATTCATTCAGATAAACCTGACTGACGTGCAGCTTACCCTCAGTGCCTTTTAATACCGGAGACGTAAACACTTCACCGACCGGAATATTCACATCGGCCACACAGTTCTCGAAAGCGGTCTCCTTCTCAGGATTAGATAGTGGATAGATCTTCACATACAGATCCGTCTTGTTTCCGTTCGTTCCCTGAATATGCACGCGGTCTGCTGTATCGAGCACATCGATGATACGCTGCTGCATATCGCGGTACTGCACATAATCCAAAGTGTTAATGCGAACAGTCTCAGCAAAGATCTCTCGGAACTTGTCGCCGATCGCCGGAACCGGATACGCAATGATCGTAAAGCTGCGCTCCTCCCTGTGGATATATTTGTTGATGAGCCGACTGACTTCGCTTCGCTCATAAACGCTGAGTTCCTGCTGACGATCGGTAAACTTCACATTGGCAGCCTTCTGCTCCGGTGCAAACGGCTCCATGCCAAAGATATCGATAACCGCCGGTCCGCCGTATCCCGGTGCGATCTCCTTTAACGACTCCCACGCACTGCGGTTCACCTCAAGACGCCGCTCAATGAACGGCTTATCAAGCCACAGGCCGCGATCCTCACGGTGATCGTACACATACTGCTTGTTCTCGGAAATTGAGAACGGGCGAAGCACCGATTTCAGTCCGATCTTCTCAAAATTCTTTACCGCCAGACGGATCATCCGCTCAAATCCCATCGGATAACGAATCTCCACCAGATTTTTCAATGAAATATCTTTATTACAGGTTGCAAATCCGATACGGTAGCCCTCCGTAAACGTGTCCGCCATACGCTGCATCTCTTCATCGGAGAATGTATTCAAAAAGCGTGCCGACTCGAATTCATCGTTTCCAACGCATCGTCCGTAACGATACAGATAGGACGGATCCGACAGATCCGCTTCCATTACGAACTCCAGCTCATAATCGTACTCCGGCATCACAAAACGACGAATGCGAAGTTCCTCAAACACTTCCGTGTTGTCATGCATAAATGAATACACAATATTTTTCAGTTCTCCGGCACTTAAATCCGCTTCATCCTCAAAGCAGTTAAAGATTTCTACATACAATTCCGCAAACAGGCACAGATCTTCAAGATTCGCCTGCGCACACTCCGGTGCCACATTGTGGATCTTGTCGGAAAGCATCGCAAGGATCTGTCCGTATTCTTCGCCGAGCTGCTCACATGCATATGCCGGATTGGCATAACTCGTCGCATATCCTGCCTGCTGCACATCCGCATAGAGACGCTCATGTAACGCTGCGCCCTCTGCCTCTGTCATCTTCGCAAGCGATCCGTCCACGGCTTTGTCCGCCAGACTTTTCAGTGCAAGCAGAAGCTCCGCCGTCCCGGTAAAATAAGCACGGTATGTCTCATCGACACTTGACGCCTTTTCCTGTGCAATCTCTGTGATGCGCTCCATCACAAGCTCCAGGCGTTCCTGTACGAACGCGTTGGACTCTTTATACATTTCTCTGTAACTCATAAAATATACACTCCCATCGCATAGGTGCCGATCCAGCATCCCATGCTCAAAATTGATAATCCAAGACCTAGTCTCGGGAACAGTTTAAATGAATCTTCTTCCTTAAGGCTGCCGATCGCGATCACCGCAGCGATCACCGAAACGAGCATTGCCATCACACCGGTGCTTCCGTAATACATGGAAAGCTTTCCGTCGGCACGGAATGCAAGGTGAATAAAAACAATATATATAACTAGCAGCGCCGTCCCAAGTCCGGTCGCCACCATTCCCCGTTTAGAATGTGTTTTC
>CAVHWG010000136.1:0-10889 GCA_963639645.1 Firmicutes bacterium TM09-10
TTGTAAAATACACGATACAATGCAAACAAAATCGGCATCTGGATCAAAAGCTGTACACAGCTTCCCATCGGAGATACACCATACTTCTGATATACAAGCTGTGTCTCTTCATTCATTGCTGTCACGGAAGCCTGATCCTTACGATTCTTGTATTTATCCTGAATCGCCTTCAGCTCCGGTTGCATCTTCTGAGATAACTTCGAAAACTTCTGCTGCTTAATCGTAAGCGGAAGTAAACACATATAAATCAGAATTGTGATAATAATGATACTTATGGTTACACTCTCAACACCAAACAGATTATAAACGATGTTGTAGATTCCATTCATGATCCATCCGAGAACCTTTGCGATCGGTCCGAGGATCTTGCCCGGATAAGCTGTCAATTCAATCGCTGACATAAAAACCTCCTTTATGGAACAGGATCATATCCGCCCCTGGAAAAAGGATTGCATCTTAATATTCTCCAGGCAGCCAAAGCACCACCCTTAATTGCGCCGTACTTCTGCACAGCCTCAAGCCCATAACAGGAACAGGTTGGATAATACGGACACTTTGTTGTCTTCATTGGAGAAATATATCTCTGATAAAATTTAATCAATGCAATTAATATTTTTTTCAACAGGATTCCATCTTCTTTTCAATTTTAATCAATATGAACAATTTTGTGAAGACGTCCAAGATGCATAAGCGCACTCTCGATTTCATGATAAGATGCATGGCGCGCTGTCGCTCTTGCGATGACTACGATGTCTAAACCACTATTAAACATGTCCTCATGTAGTCGATAACTCTCTCTGATCAAACGAGTTAAATGATGTCTTATAACACTATTTCCAACTTTTTTGCTAACTGATATTCCTAATCTGTTTTCTTGTGTATGATTTTCATAAATGTACATAACAAGTAAACGGTTCGCATAAGACTTACCATTGTTATATACATTCTGAAAATCTCTGTTTTTCTTTAATGAATCTGAAAATTTCATGTGAAATTATCCTTCCAAAATCCATCATAAAAGAAGAAAAGACCACAAAATTGTGGCCTAAGCTGATAATTTTTTTCTACCTTTTAATCTTCTTGCAGCCAATACTTTTCTTCCGCCTGCTGTACTCATTCTGCTTCTGAAACCATGTACTTTGGCTCTCTGTCTCTTTTTTGGTTGGAATGTCATCTTCATTGTATCCACCTCCTCTATGTTAAAAAACATCACTTGAAATTATATCAGAAAACCTCTGTAAGTCAAGCAAAATCAAGGCTTTTTTAAAATTTAATATTTTCAATACTACATATAAACACAAATTGAAAAACTTCACTATATGTAGTGTGACATAAATATCTCTCCAAAAAGTTATCCTCAATTTGTGGATAACTTGTGGATAATATGTCAACACAACATGGATAAAATGTTAAAAAACGCCGTAATGTAGAAAAATGAAGGTCTATAACTTTTATGGCTTATAAACACGCTTTAATCGTTGATTTAGGCACAAAAATAGTGTACTATAGTAGTTGTAGGATTATGGATAACTATCCTATTTTATAAGAAAGATGTGGAGATATAGATGGACAAGATTATTGAAAAGTGGGACGAGATATTAAATACAGTCAAAAAGGAGTATGAAATCAGTGATGTATCCTTTGATACGTGGATCCGTCCTCTGGAAGTCTTTGCCATCGAGGGGAACACTCTGTACATTCTGGTGCCATCGGAGCAGATGGCTTTGACTTATATTTCAAAGAAGTATTTGGCTCCCCTTCGTGTAGCAATCGTAGAAATCACTGAAATCGAATATGAGATTGAGTTTATCCTTCCGGAGCAGGCAAAAACTTTAAAGCTTAAAAACAAGCCTATGAAGAATACTGCTTCTTTAAGCGGAGATGATTCCAACCTCAATCCAAATTATACATTTGACACGTTTGTCGTAGGTAACAACAACCGTTTTGCACATTCTGCTTCGCTTGCCGTAGCAGAATCACCGGGAGAAGCTTACAATCCTCTCTATATTTATGGAGGACCGGGACTCGGCAAGACACATTTAATGCATTCGATCGGACATTTTATTTTAAACCAGAATCCGGATGCCAAAGTTATTTACGTTACATCTGAGGAATTTACCAACGAAGTTATTGAGTCGATCCGTAATGGTAATGCGTCTTCTATGACAAAGTTCCGTGACAAGTACCGCAAGGTGGATGTCCTTATGATCGATGATATTCAATTTATTATCGGAAAAGAGAGTACACAGGAAGAATTCTTCCATACATTTAATGCTCTCCAGACTCAGGGAAAACAGATCATCCTGACTTCCGATAAACCACCGAAAGAAATGGAAACACTTGAGGAACGTATTCGTTCCCGTTTCGAATGGGGACTGATGGCGGATATCGGCGTTCCGGATTATGAGACACGTATGGCGATCCTTCGTAAGAAGGCAGAATCTGACAATTTTGACATAGATGATGAAGTATTAAGCTACATTGCCAACAATATCAAATCCAATGTCCGTGAACTTGAAGGAGCACTAAATAAGCTTCTCGCTTACAACAACCTCGTACATATCCCGATTACAATGGATATTGCCGAGAAAGAACTTGCCAACATTATTACACCAGATAAACCAAGAGAAATTACTCCTCAGCTGATTATTGAAGTTGTTTCGGAACATTTTCATATTTCCGTTGACCAGATGATTTCCAAAACACGAAGCAGTGATGTTGCCAAGCCAAGACAGATTGCAATGTATCTTTGCAAGAGTATGACAGACTCTCCTCTTGATACGATTGGTTCCCTGTTGGGTGGAAGAGACCATTCCACAATTATCCACGGAATCAAGAAGGTAACAGAGGATTACGATACGAATGAAACTACAAGAACATTGATTGAAACCATCAAAAAGAAGATCAATCCAAACTAGTTTCTTCCTATTATAATAGGTTTCCTCTACGCACCTTCATCCACTTATTCACGTTTATCCACAGTGGATGCATTGTGAAAACTATGGACAACCTTTATATTACCTTAGAAATCGACTTGATGCTCATGATTGATTTCAACAGACTTGTCCAATCTATTCTCAATGGTTGAACAGGATTTCAAGTAAGTTATCAAGTCACGTAAAGCGCTACTTTAAAGCCTTAGAACGGGTTATTCACATATGAACAGCCCCTATTAAGAATATTACTGATATCTTTATATATTTATTTAAACCAGGAAGGAGTTTTTCAAAATGAAATTAATCTGTTCAAAATCGAACTTACTGCGTGGAGTAAACATTGTTTCGAAAGCAGTTCCTACTAGAACAACAATGGCTATTCTTGAATGTATCTTAATTGATGCTTCTACAAATGAAATTAAACTGATGGCTAACGATATGGAACTTGGTATTGAAACAAAAATCGAAGGAACTATTGAAGAAAGAGGTGTCATTGCATTAGATGCCAAGATTTTTTCTGAAATCGTACGTAAGCTTCCGGATAATGATGTTATTATTGAAACAGATGCTTCTTTCAAGACAGTAATCTTCTGTGAGAAAGCAAAATTTAACATTGTAGGTAAATCAGGAGATGATTTCTCCTATATTCCATATATTGAAAAGAATGAATCAATCGTGATTTCCCAGTTTACACTCAAGGAAGTTATTCGTCAGACGATTTTTTCTATTGCGGATAACGACAATAACAAGCTGATGACAGGTGAATTATTTGAAATCAATGAAAATCAGCTAAAAGTGGTATCTCTTGATGGACATCGTATTTCTATTCGCAATATTGAACTTAAAAATAATTATGATCACAAGAAAGTTGTCGTTCCGGGAAAAACACTTCAGGAGATCAGCAAGATCATACCGGGTGGTGTAGATGATGATGTGATCATCTATCTTGCAGACAATCATATCGTATTTGATTTTGATACGACAACGGTTGTGTCCCGATTAATTGAGGGAGAATATTTTAAGATTGATCAGATGCTTTCTTCCGATTACGAGACAAAAGTGAAGGTAAATAAGAGAGAGCTTCTTGAATGTATCGACCGTTCAACACTTCTCGTTAAGGAAGGCGACAAGAAGCCGATCATTATGAATGTGACAGACGGTAGCATGGAACTTAAGATTACATCATTTATCGGTTCCATGAATGAAGATATTGATATTGAGAAGGAAGGTAAGGATATCCTGATCGGATTCAATCCGAAGTTCTTTATCGATGCACTGCGTGTCATCGATGAGGAAGAAATAAGCCTTTATATGGTTAATCCGAAGGCGCCTTGTTTTATCAAGGATGATGAAGGTAAATTCATCTATCTGATCCTTCCGGTTAACTTTAATACTGCAACAAATTAAGCGTATTGATTGAGGAGTAACTATGATTACAGTTAATATTCGTGAAGAAGATGAGTTCATTAAACTTGGACAGGCTTTGAAAAAAGCGAGCCTTGTCGGTTCCGGTGTGGATGCCAAGATGGTCATTCAGGACGGACAGGTTACAGTGAATGGACAGGTCGAAGTGCAGAGAGGCAAGAAATTACATGATGGAGATGTTGTCACCTACAACGGGGAGACAATACAGATTGTAAAATGATCATTCGATCGATAGAACTACGGGATTTTCGTAATTATGAGAATCTGGACATTGAATTTGACGAAGGCACCAATATTTTGTACGGCGATAATGCGCAGGGAAAGACAAACATTCTCGAAGCGGCTTATATGAGCGGAACAACAAAGTCCCACAAAGGAAGCCGTGACAAAGAGATGATCCGTTTTGATCAACCGGAGGCACATATACGCACGGTTGTTCAGAAGAATGAAAAGCAGTTTCGTATTGACATGCATCTTCGCCGTAATGGTTCCAAAGGTGTGGCAATTAATAAGATTCCTATCAAGAAAGCCAGCGAATTATTTGGTATTTTGAATATTGTTTTTTTCTCGCCGGAGGATCTTAACATTATCAAGAATGGTCCTGCGGAGAGAAGAAGATTTATTGATTTGGAATTGTGTCAGTTGGATAAACTCTATTTGTCGGATCTATCCAATTACAATAAAGTATTGAATCAGAGAAACCGGCTTTTAAAAGATATTGCTTATCGACCGGATTTATTGGATACACTTTCTGTATGGGATACGCAGCTTATTGATTATGGGCGGAGAATTATTGCAAAACGCAAGATATTCGTGGATGAGTTGAATATGATCATTCAGCAGATCCATTCGAATATATCGGGCGGTAGAGAAAATCTGATCCTGCAGTATGAGCCGAATATCGATGATATCTTTTTTGAGGATGAGTTGAGCCGGGTGAAGAATAAGGATCTGAAGCTTTGTCAGACAACGGTCGGACCGCATCGAGACGATATGCTTTTTTCCATAGACGGAGTGGATATAAGAAAGTATGGTTCTCAGGGACAGCAGAGAACTTCAGCGTTGTCGCTGAAATTATCGGAGATAGATCTTGTAAGAAAATCTATTCATAATACGCCGGTGCTGCTTCTCGACGATGTTTTGTCTGAGCTGGACAGCAACCGACAGAATTATTTGTTAAATAGTATTACAGATATTCAGACAATTATTACATGTACCGGTCTGGAAGAATTTGTAAAAAATCGTTTTCAAATTGACAAGATTTTTCAGGTAATAAGCGGAGAAGTGTTTGAGAAGAAGACGGTTGAAGAGATATAAATTAGTTTAAGTGTTCATCCATTGGGTGAGGAGGAAATTCATGAGTGAAGAATTGCAGAACAATCAGGAATACGGAGCAGATCAGATCCAGATTTTGGAGGGTCTTGAGGCGGTAAGAAAGAGACCGGGTATGTACATCGGAAGTACATCCGCAAGAGGACTTCATCATCTGGTTTATGAGATTGTGGATAATGCCGTGGATGAGGCACTTGCCGGTTATTGTGACAGTATTGAAGTAACGATTGAACAGGATAATTCCATAACAGTTGAAGATGACGGACGTGGTATTCCGGTCGGAATGAATCATAAGGCCGGAAAGTCGGCGCTTGAAGTTGTATTTACGGTGTTGCATGCGGGTGGTAAGTTCGGCGGCGGAGGATACAAGGTATCTGGCGGACTTCACGGTGTAGGAGCATCGGTTGTAAATGCATTGTCCACATGGCTTCATGTAGAAGTATATCATGAGGGCAAGGTTTACGGACAGGATTATAAGCGCGGCAAGGCAGAGAGTGCGGTAAAAGTCATCGGTGAATGTGATGCGGACAAGCACGGAACAAAAGTACATTTCCTGCCGGATGCAGAGATTTTTGAAGAAACCGTATACGATTACGATACATTAAAGCAAAGATTGCGTGAGACTGCGTTTTTGACAAAGGGACTTCGCATCGTTCTCAAAGATACAAGAGAGGGAAGCGAGCATAACCATGAATTCCACTATGCTGGTGGAATTAAGGAGTTCGTTAAGTATCTGAATCGCGGTAAGGAGCCGTTGTATCCGGAAGTAATCTACTGTGAAGGAAACAGAGACGGTGTGTATGTAGAGGTTGCTCTGCAGCACAATGATTCCTTTAATGATTCGACCTTCAGTTTTGTAAATAATATTATTACACCGGAAGGAGGAACACATCTTGCCGGTTTCCGTAATGCGATGACCAAGACATTTAATGCCTATGCAAGAGAAGCAAAGATTTTGAAAGACAACGATGCGGCTTTGACCGGTGATGATATTCGAGAAGGTCTGACTGCTATCATCAGTATTAAGATAGAGGAGCCTCAGTTTGAGGGACAGACAAAACAGAAACTTGGTAATAGCGAGGCGCGAGGTGCGGTTGATTCGGTTGTGACGGAGCAGCTGACTTACTTCCTTGAGCAGAATCCGGATGTTGCAAAAAATATCTGTGAGAAATCCCTTCTTGCACAGAGAGCAAGAGAGGCAGCAAGAAAGGCGCGTGATCTGACAAGACGTAAGACTGCGTTGGAAGGTACAGCTTTACCTGGTAAGCTTGCCGATTGTTCGGACAAGAATCCTGAAAACTGTGAGATCTTTATCGTAGAGGGAGATTCCGCCGGCGGTTCTGCCAAGACAGCCAGAAGCCGTGCAACACAGGCAATCCTTCCGCTTCGAGGTAAGATTTTGAATGTTGAGAAAGCACGCCTTGATCGAATTTATGACAATGCGGAGATTAAGGCGATGATTACCGCTTTCGGTACCGGTATCCATGATGATTTTGATATTTCAAAGCTTCGTTACAACAAGATCATCATCATGACGGATGCCGATGTCGACGGTGCCCATATTGCAACCCTGATGCTGACATTCCTGTATCGTTTTATGCCGGAACTGATCAAGCAGGGACATGTATATCTGGCTACACCGCCGCTCTACAAAGTTGAAAAAAATAAGAATGTATGGTATGCGTACAGCGATGAGGAATTGAATAATATCCTTGTTGAGATCGGACGTGACCAGAATAATAAGATTCAGCGATACAAAGGACTTGGAGAGATGGATGCCGAGCAGCTTTGGGAGACAACCATGGATCCGGAGAAGCGAATCTTAAAGCAGGTTATCATCGATGATGAGAATTCATCGGAGATCGATGTGACATTTACCACTCTTATGGGTGATAAGGTAGAACCAAGAAGAGAGTTTATTGAAGAAAATGCCAAGTATGTAAAGAACCTTGACATTTAAGGAGGAAAGTTTAAGTGGATGACAAGATATTTGATCAAATTCAACAGGTTGATTTGAAGAAAACCATGGAAACCTCCTATATCGACTATGCGATGAGCGTTATTGCAAGCCGCGCACTGCCGGATGTCAGGGATGGTTTAAAGCCGGTACAGAGACGTGTTCTCTATTCCATGATTGAATTAAATAACACACCGGATAAGCCACATCGTAAGTGTGCACGTATTGTCGGTGATACGATGGGTAAATACCATCCACATGGAGACAGCTCCATCTACGGAGCACTTGTCAACATGGCACAGCCTTGGTCGACAAGATATCCACTTGTGGACGGACATGGTAACTTCGGTTCTGTGGATGGAGATGGCGCAGCCGCCATGCGATACACAGAGGCACGTTTATCGAAGATTTCGATGCAGATGATTCAGGATATCAACAAAGATACGGTTGATTTCACACCGAACTTTGATGAGACTGAGAAAGAGCCTACCGTACTTCCTTCCCGTTATCCGAATCTTCTGGTCAACGGAACGACCGGTATTGCCGTTGGTATGGCAACCAATATTCCGCCACATAATCTGCGTGATGTGATCTACGCAGTTGTTAAGCTGATCAATAATGATATTGAAGATAAAGAGACAGATATTGATGAACTCATTGATATTATCAAGGGACCGGATTTTCCTACCGGAGGTGTGATCCTCGGTACAGCAGGAATCAACGAAGCATATCGTACCGGTCGCGGCAAGATCCGCGTGCGCGCCGTAACGGATATAGAGCCGATGGACAACGGCAAGAATCGTATCGTTGTGACGGAGCTTCCGTACTTAGTAAATAAAGCAAGATTGATCGAGAAGATTGCAGAACTTCACAAGGACAAACGCATCGACGGAATCACAGATCTTCGTGATGAGTCTGATCGTGAGGGTATGCGTATTGTGATCGAGCTTCGTCGTGATGTGAATCCGAGCGTTGTACTCAATCTTTTATACAAACATACCCAGTTGCAGGATACATTCGGTGTAATCAACCTTGCTTTGGTGGATAACCAGCCGAAAATTCTCAATCTGTATGAATTATTGAATTATTATCTGCTTCATCAGAAGGAAGTTATCACAAGACGTACCAGATATGACTTGAACAAGGCAGAAGAGAGAGCCCATATCTTACAGGGATTGATCATTGCTTTGGATAACATCGATGAAGTCATTGCAATCATCCGCAGCAGCAGAACCACACAGGATGCCAAGAATGCGTTGATGGAGCGATTCGGATTATCAGATGCACAGTCACAGGCTATCGTGGATATGCGACTGAAGGCTCTGACAGGTCTCGAAAGAGAAAAGTTGGAAAACGAGTACAAGGAACTGATGGCTTTGATCACAGAATTAAAGTCTATCCTTGCCGATGAGAAAAAGCTTCTCACCGTTATCCGCACCGAGATTCTTGCAATTGCTGACAAGTACGGCGACGATAGAAGAACACAGATCGGATTCGATGAATTTGATATTTCCATGGAAGATCTCATTCCGGAAACCAACAATGTTATTACCATGACAAAGGTTGGATATATCAAGCGTATGGGAACTGACAATTTTAAGAGTCAGAACCGCGGCGGTAAGGGAATTAAGGGAATGGAGACCATTCAGGATGATTATATTGCAGAGATGCTGATGACAACGTCGCATCATTACCTGATGTTCTTTACAAACATGGGAAGAGTATACCGTATTAAGGCATATGAGATTCCGGAAGCAAGCCGTACTTCAAGAGGTACTGCAATTATTAATCTGATTCCGTTACAGCCGGAAGAGAAGATTACTGCAATGATCCCGATTCGTAATTATGAGAAGGATAAGTATCTGTTTATGGCAACCAAGAACGGAATCGTCAAGAAAACTTCAATCTTAGAATATGAGAATATTCGTAAGACTGGACTTGCAGCCATCAATCTTCGTGATGATGATAAGCTGATCGAAGTTAAGGTTACAGACAACAACGAGGATATTCTTCTGTTCACCAAGTACGGCCAGTGTATCCGATTCAAGGAGACGGATGTAAGAACAACCGGAAGAACAACCATGGGTGTTATAGGAATGAATCTTGCAGATGGTGATGAAATCATCGCAATGCAGATGGCATCACAGGGTGATTCTGTTATGATTGTTTCTGAAAAAGGACTTGGAAAATGTACACTGATCAGCGAATTTACACCGCAGAATCGTGGTGGAAAAGGCGTTAAATGCTATAAGATCACAGAAAAATCAGGAAACCTTGTCGGTGTTAAGGCTGTTGGCAAAGAAGATGAGATCATGTTGATTACAACAGAGGGAATCATTATACGTATTCGTGTCAATGATACAACATTGCTCGGAAGAGTAACTTCCGGAGTGAAACTTATCAACCTTAAGGATGACATTACGGTTGCAAGTATTGCGCGCGTTGTGGAAGACAAATCATTGATGCCGCCGGAAGAGTCGAATTCCGAAGAATCAGAATCGAAAGAATCAGCATCTGAGGAATAAAGCACAAAGCAATAAAAGATAAGGAAGCAGGGTTTTATGCCCTGCTTCTGTAATATCAAATAATAAATGAGGAAAAGAGATCATGATACGAACAATTAACACAGAAGAAATTACAGCTGTTGTCAAAGAAATGTGCATCGAGGCAAATCATTTCCTATCAAAGGATATGGACACTGCAATGAAAAATGCATGTGAGAGTGAGAAATCCGAACTTGGTAAAAAAATCTTAAATCAGTTGCAGGATAACTTAAAGATTGCAGGAAAAGAAATGATTCCAATCTGTCAGGATACAGGTATGGCAGTCTTTTTTGTAGAAATCGGACAGGATGTACACTTAAAGGGAGAGTGGATCGAAAATGCCATTAACGAAGGTGTTCGTCAGGGATATACGGATGGATACTTGAGAAAATCCGTAGTCAATGATCCAATTATTCGTGAGAATACAAAGGATAATACTCCTGCAGTCATTCATTACTCTATTGTACCGGGAAATCAGGTCACTATTACATTTGCACCGAAAGGATTCGGAAGCGAGAATATGAGTCGCGTTTTCATGTTAAAACCGGCGGATGGAATCGAAGGTGTGAAGAATGCAATCCTTACTGCCGTTAAAGATGCGGGACCGAACGCCTGCCCGCCAATGGTCATTGGAGTAGGAGTCGGTGGAACATTTGAAAAATGTGCTTTGCTTGCAAAGAAGGCATTAACCAGACC
>CAVHWG010000136.1:10899-11771 GCA_963639645.1 Firmicutes bacterium TM09-10
ATGTGGCTGATATGGAGAAAGAGATGCTTGACAAGATCAATAAGCTTGGCATCGGACCCGGTGGACTCGGCGGAACGACCACAGCACTTGCTGTAAATATCAATACTTATCCGACACACATCGCTGGACTTCCGGTAGCAATCAATATATGCTGTCATGTCAACCGACATATCGTTCGCGTTGTGTAGAAGTGAACAATAAATCAATTTTATGTGGATAACTTAGAGTAGATTTTAAATTTATGTATAAAAGTAAAGGATAAGAAAAATGGATAAACATATTACAACACCAATTACAGAACAAATTACAATGGATCTTCATTCCGGAGATTATGTGTACATAACAGGAGAAATCTATGTTGCGCGTGATGCAGCACATAAGCGTATGATCGAAGCATTAGATCGCGGCGAGAAGTTACCGATTGACATTAAGGATGCAACCATTTACTATATGGGACCGTCACCGGCACGCGAGGGACGTCCGATCGGATCCGCAGGACCAACCACAGCAACCCGTATGGATAAATATGCGCCACGTCTTCTTGATCTCGGTGAGAGGGCAATGATCGGAAAAGGCAAGCGTTCACAGGAAGTGATTGACGCTGTTATAAGAAATAAAGCAGTCTATTTTGCATCAGTAGGCGGAGCGGGAGCACTTCTTTCAAAATGCATTAAGAAGTCGGAAGTAATCTGTTACGATGATCTGGGAGCAGAGGCAATCCGCAAATTGTATGTGGAAGATTTTCCTGCAATTGTTGTTATTGATCAGAATGGCAATAATTTATACGAGACTGCAATAAAAGAGTTTGCAATATTATAATTTCTATCATATGCTATAAATAAAAAGGTAAAGGAGAAGGGTTATGAAGAAAA
>CAVHWG010000137.1:0-7750 GCA_963639645.1 Firmicutes bacterium TM09-10
TCCTCACGCAGTACAGGAAGCAGTTCTCCGAGCTTTTGATCAAACTTCTCGATCTCCTCCCCATATCCGACCGGATTTCTGCGGTGTCCCCACAGCGCATCAAAATCAACCAGGTTTGTAAAACAAAGTCCCTTAAAATCGCGTTTTGCAATATCAATCGTCTGCTGCATGCCATGCACACTGCTGTCCGAATGATTGCTCTCCGTGATACCTTCTCCAACAAAGATGTCATTGATCTTGCCGACGGAGATCACATCGTATCCCGCATCTTTTAATGCATTGAGCACCGTCGGTCCGGTCGGCTTTAATGCATAATCGTGGCGGTTGCTCGTGCGCTTAAACTCACCGCGCTTCTTTCCGACATACGGTCTTGCTATCACACGTCCCACGCGCCACTCGTCACGCATCGTCAACTCGCGTGCGATCTCGCAGTAATGATATAAGTTGTCCAGCCCCATCGTCTCCTCATTGCCGCAGATCTGCAATACCGAATCCGCCGATGTGTAGACGATCAGCTTGCCCTCATTGATTTCCTGCTCACCGAGTTCATCGAGGATCACGGTTCCGCTCGCCGCCTTATTGCCGATGATCTCTCTGCCGCAACGCTTCTGCAGTTCATCGATCAGCTCCTTCGGAAAGCCATGCTCGGTAAATGTGATAAAAGGCTTTTCCGTCCGGATGCCCATCATCTCCCAGTGTCCGGTCATCGTGTCCTTGCCGTTGCTCGCCTCATTCATCGCCATATAATAAGCGGTCGGCTCCGTCACCGGCTGCACCTGTTTTAACGCCTTTAAATTGGCAAGTCCCATCTTTTGCAGATTCGGAATATTAAAGTGTTCTACCGTATCCGAAATATGCCCGAGCGTATCCGCTCCCACATCATCAAACTTCGCGGCATCCGCCATCGCACCGATGCCGAGAGAATCCAAAACAATCACAAATACACGGTTAAAACGCATATTACCCCATCCTTCCTAACTGTTCTTTACAATTTTCACAATACGGCTTGTACCGAGCCGGCTCGCACCAAGTTCCACAAAACGCTCGGCATCTTCCATCGAAGAAATTCCGCCTGCAGCTTTAATCTTCACATTCTCTCCTACATGCTTCGCAAAAAGCGCAATATCGTCAAACGTTGCACCACACGTGGAAAATCCGGTGGATGTCTTGATGAAATCCGCTCCGGACTCCGTCACGATCTCGCACATCTTGATCTTCTCTTCCTCGGTCAGAAGACAGGTCTCGATAATAACCTTTAAAATCTTTTCTCCGCACGCATCCTTAATCTCACGAATCTCATTTAAAACATAATCGTAATCCTTTGCCTTCAGCATTCCGACATTGATCACCATATCAATCTCATCCGCGCCGTTGTTGATCGCATCCATCGTCTCAAACACTTTCGTTGCGGTCGTGTGATTTCCGTTCGGAAATCCGATTACAGTACAGATCTTCATCTGCACGCCAACATACTCTTTCGCTTTTTTCACATAACAAGGCGGAATGCACACCGATGCCGTACCATAGTGGATGGCATCATCGCACAGCGCGCGGATTTCATCCCATGTACTCGTCTGCAATAATAAAGTATGATCGACCATGCTCAGTATCTTCTTTGTATCCATATTTTTCTCCTTTTATCTCCACTACTGCAAATTATGCGGTCCGAATCCTTTCGGAAGAAGTTCTCCCAAAGTATACACTTCATACTCTTCCGCCGACCGCGCAAGCACAATTTCAAACGTACTCTCGTCGCAAAACTCTTCCATCACCTGCCGGCATACACCGCATGGCGCACACCAGTCAAACTCCGTTGCGCCCTCCGCGCCACCGACGATCGCGATCGCGGTAAATGCATGCTCGCCCTCACTGACCGCCTTAAAGAAAGCCGTGCGCTCCGCACAGTTTGTCGGTGTGTATGCCGCATTCTCGATATTACAGCCGCGATAGATCTTACCGTCTGCGGTAAGAAGCGCCGCTCCCACCTGAAAATGCGAATACGGTGTATACGCCATCCTGCGCGCAGCGAACGCCTCGTCGATCAGACGCGGTATCATCTCTTTACTTATCATTGGCATCCTCCCGAATCAGAATCCGGATTGCTTCCACCGCCGTCCGGATGGCAAGTTCCGTATCGTGCGCCTGCTTATTCGGCAAGCCTTTCTTTGCCCTCTCCTGGTTTGCTACCACAAGGAAACACGAACCGACACGCACACGCAGAAAACTTCCCGCAATAAAAAGCGCTGCCGACTCCATCTCCGAGGCAAGACATCCCATGCGAAGCCATGCCTGCCACTTGTTTTCCAGTTCGTAGCTGACCGGCATAACCTCCGGCTCATGCTGTCCGAAAAACGAGTCCTTACACTGTACAACCCCGACATGATAACGGATCTTTTCGCTTTTTGCTGCGGAAATCATCGCATTCATCACATCCACATCCGGCACAGCCGGATACTCGATCGGCGCATACTCACGGCTCGTTCCCTCCATGCGGATCGCGCCGCTCGCGATCACGATATCGCCGCCCAGCACATCCTCCTGCATGCCACCACAGGTACCGACACGAAGAAATGTATGTGCACCGCATTTCGAGAGTTCCTCGATGGCGATCGCAGCCGACGGACCACCGATACCGGTCGATGTCACGCTGACTTTCACCCCATCGATTGTTCCTGTATAAGTCGTGTACTCACGATTGTCCGCAACAAGCACCGGATTGTCAAAATGCTCCGCAATCTTTTTACAGCGCTTCGGATCTCCCGGCAGGATCACATACCCGCCAATGTCCTCCGGTCCGACACCTGTGTGGTACTGCTTTCCGGAACCTTCTGTATAATCAACCATATTACCCCCACCTTTCTTCATACGTATTTTTATTTTAACACTTTTCCCAGTAAATCCGCCAGTGGTTCCATTGAATTTTGTGCCTCTTTAAGCGTGTTTGTCTGCGCGCCCACCTCGACGAGCAGCGACTTCGGGCAGAAATGCATGTTATAACGGTATCCTTTCAGATAGATCCGCCTTGTCAGCCCCGGGTAATATTCCGCCGCTGCAAGCTGCATCTGAAAAGAAAAAGCAAGATTGTCTTCTATGTACGGATTTTTCAGATAAGCGATATCCCCGATCGATGTCGTGCGGCTCAAGCCGTTAAAAAACATGATCTGCGCCATCTTCTTCCCGTTCTGTTCCGTCACAAGGCGTGTGCTCTCCCCAACACCGTCCCTGTGAAGATCGATCACAACCTGAATAGACGGATTCTCTTTGATGATCCGCTCGATCTCCGGTGCTGCAGTCGAATACGCATGGTCACGGTCCGGCAGATCATAGGTTCCCTTGTCGTGAAGTACGCTAAATCCCTGGTCTTCCAACAGTTTCGTCAGCGTATCGCCAAGTCCTACCACCGACTCGGAGAGATCGCCCGGCTTGGAATCTTTATATCCCTCCTGCGAATGCGTGTGATAGATCAGAATCTGGGGACCGTCCACCGACGTATCCACTGTCATATCCGGATTTAAGAGTTTTTCCACACAGAGCTGATCCTTCCCGATCGTTGTCATGTTGTCGATCTGGTAAAACGTCTGCCGCAGATAGTCAAAATCTTCCAGCTTCTTGCGGTTGATCTTCACCTTCTTCTTATCATCCGACTGATTTTGTTGTCCGCTTTCTTGATCATTTGAAACACTATCCTGCTTCTCTTCCACAATAGTATCCTGCGCCTGAGTCTCGTCCACCTGCGTGTCAGCAGCTTCCGTTTTCTCTGCCTCAGAAGATGCTTTGCTGTTTTCCGCAAGAATCTGCTTTGCCTGCTCATTCTCCATCGCCGCCAGATTCTCATACTGCGATATATTCTCCGCCTGCGATTCGTACCAAAGCCGCTGCTCGTTGCAGGCGATCGCTGGATAGACCGATGCCGTCACATCACGGTACACACCCGGAAGTCCCTCCTCCTGCGAACACACGACAGACGGCACATAGACCCGCAGCACACCATTGTAAAATTTCAAGGACAGATTCTGTCCCATGCTTCCAAGCAGTCCCTCCCCGTAATGGTAGAAAAAACTACACAGTAACGAAAATAATATGATCAACAGAAAAAGCGAAAGTCTGCGCCCTTCCCTGGCTTTTCGTCCCAACAAACCATCATCACCTCTTGGCATTATATGCCCGCGTTCTCGTCTTTATTCCCCAAAAGTGCAATATTGAGTCCTTCCGAGATGAGAAAGCTTAAGCTTTTGATCGAATCGTCAATGTTCTTCGGTGTCACAAAAAGCCCGTTTAGCTGCGGGGAAAGCAGCCTGCCCGCCAGCTCCTGCCGCTCATGTTCGTCCAGTTTCTGTAAGTCCTCATTCGAACCTGCTTCCGCCTCGATAAGATCATTCATCGCATCCGCTACGATTGTTGCCGCATTGACTACAGTCGGCACACCGAGCGAGATCACCGGAATTCCAAGACTCTTCTTATTTAATGCATTGCGGTGATTGCCGATTCCGCTTCCCGGCGTGATTCCGGTGTCGGTGAGCTGTATCGTCCGGTTCAGCCTCTTTACATTGCGCGCCGCCAGCGCATCCACCGTAATGATGAAATCCGGTTCCGTCTCCCTGATGACGCCGCGCAGGATCTCCACACACTCCATTCCGGTCTGCGCCATCACGCCCGGCACGATTCCGCTGATCTTACTTGTCTTCTCATCGGAAAAAGCATACCGCCCGAACTCCTTCAAAATATGCCTTGTAATAAACAGATTGTCGACCACTTTCGGTCCCAACGCATCCGGGGTCACCTCACGGTTTCCAAGTCCCGCGATCAGCACTGAAACATCCATGCCTTCCTCTAAGTCCTCCGAAATATCCTTCCTGTGAAGCGAGACCATCTGCCGCAGGATCTGCGCCAGTTCCACCGAAATATCCCGGTGATAGCCCGCGTCTTCCTCGATCATCTCCGGCGCCTCGATCGTCACATACGTCCCCCTCGGCCGTCCCATCGCTTTGGCCGCATTCTCCGTATCGATAAACACGGTCGAGATTACGACGCCGTTGTCCTTCTTTTCCTCTTCCAGACGCACGCCTTTTACCTGTCCATTGTCCTTCTGCAGACGCTCCTGTGACTCCAGTGCCAGGTCAGTACGAATCGGATAACTCTCAAGCTGCATGTTGTTCCTCCCCTTTGCCCTAATCTGTGCTATTATAATATGGTTTTCCCACTGTTCTGTTAACAATTTTCCCACTTTTTTTCAGAATATGTATTGACAGATTGGTATGCTTGGAATATTATAATCTAGTATGTTTGCGATGGAGCGTCCGTGTCTGTTTCACCGCATAGAAACAATAACGATTAATATTGATTTGGAGGTGTACAGATTGGCTAACATTAAATCTGCTAAGAAGAGAATTTTAGTTACAGAGACAAAGACTGCTAGAAATAAAGCAATCCGTTCTGAGGTTAAGACTTCTATTAAGAAGGTAGAGGCTGCTGTTGCTGCCGGAGATAAGGCTGCTGCAGAGGCTGCTCTTAAGAACGCTTCTTCCGTTATTGAAGCAGCTTGCTCTAAGGGAGTTTACCACAAGAACAATGCAGCACGTAAGGTTTCCCGTTTAGCAAAATTAGTAAACGGTGTTGCTTAATTTGTTTTAAATTTTATCACCCTATAAATAAAACGTTCGGTACCGTCATGCCGAACGTTTTTTGTATGCTTATTTTAAAAATAATAGATATCTTATCTCTCCGCCTGCTTACTGTAAGTCACGATAAACAACTCCACCGCCATCTGATCATTCATGCGTCCTGTCTTGACCGCCGTCTCGTACTCCACACCGTCTGCAATCGCTTTCTTCAACTGCTCCATATTAAACGCGCGGCACTGTGACTGATACTTTTTGACCGCCCACTCCGGACATCCCGCCTTCGGTGCAATATCACGATTGGAAAATCCCTGATTCGTCATCGCTTTCACAACCATCAGACGCTGAAACTGATTGGTGATCAGATACAGGATACGCATCGGCGCCTCCTTGAGCGCCAGCAGATCGTAATACAGATCCAACGCTTTTCGTTGTTGGTGCGCTGCCACCGCATCAACCATATCGAAGATCTTATTTTCCGTCTGCTCGGTCATAATTGCCTCGACATCATTCACATCGATATAATCCTTCTCGAGCGTATAACAGAGAAGCTTTTCCAGCTCCCGGTCAATGTTCTCCATATCAGTTCCGGTCTTTCGGATAAAAAGCGCATACGCATCACCGGTAATATTCTTTCCGTTCCTGCGGATACGTCCGTTCACCCAGCGCATCAGTGTCTCGTCTGTCTGTCGTCCGAACTCGACCGCGTTTCCGATCTTATTGACCGCCTTGTACATTTTCGTCTTCTTATCGACTTCCTTCTCTACAAAGATAAAATATGTGGATTCCGGAACCGAAGCCATGTAATCGGCAAGTTCTTCCGCACTCTTCTTAAAAAGCCCGCTGTCCTCGATCAGAATCACTCTGCGGTCCGCAAAGAAAGGCAATGTCTCCGCCAGATCAATAATCTCTTTCTGGTTGATGTCCGCCCCCTCAAATGCCGAGAAATTCATCGTGTCATCCTCTGCAACCATCGCTTTTTTCAATTTATCACGATACTGGCGGATCAGGTACTGCTCCTCGCCGTACAGCAGATATGCCTGCTTGAATTCGCCTGCTTTAATATCGTTGTCAATCGTCTTCATGTAGATTTCCGTCCTTCTATTTACTCGCTCTCTTATTATATCCGCTTTTGCCGCTATCGACAACCTTTATAACGCAACACAGGCGTGGGAAGAATCTCCACGCCTGTCTGATGGCCCACGCATGCATCAGCACGCTTTTCCATATGCTATTTTGCTACTGCACTCTTTGTTGCACTCCAGCTTCCGTTTAACTTTGTATTTCCAGAATTCTTGTAAGAACGAACTCTTACATAGTATTTCTTTCCTGATTTCAACTTGTTAATCGTCTTGCTTGTAGTCGCGTTCTTGCCAACTTTTACCGTCTTTACGTTCTTGAAATTCTTATTGGTTGAGTACTGAATCTCATATCCGCTCACCTTGGTATCACGTTTCCATGTAACGGTTAACTTCTCCGCCTTCTTAGATGTTGCAGACTTAACAGCTGCCTTCTCCGGTGAAACTTTGATTGTGATCACCTTTGTTGCTGCTGCATGTGTATCATCTCCAGATGCAGAAATTGTAATCTTTACAATACCAGGTCCCTTTACGCTTACTTTTCCGGTCTTCGGATCAACCTTCGCTACCTTACTGTTTGAAGAAGCGAAGGTGATATCTCCGTATCCCTCCGGTTCCAAAGTAAAGTTCTTGGAATCAGACTTAACCGTATAGTTGTTCTTTACACCGGTAATGGTGTCTGCCGGCTTTGTATCATCCTTGGATGGCTCAGATGGCTTAACTGGTTCTTCTGCATTAATAACCGGCTCCTCTGGTTCTCCATCATAAATACGCAACTTGATATTAGAAATATTTAAGGTATGTGCTAATACTCCAAGTTCATTTCCACCCGGCATAAATAAAATGTAGTTCGCTGCATTTGCCCCCGGTGTAAATACACATGAGTAGGAATGCCTGCCTGACTGTAATGTAACATCCGGCTGATTCTTTGCACCATCTTTTAAATACTCAATTTTCATGGTTCGAGATCCATTTGATCCATCATTCCACGTCAAATCATAATCAAAGCTTAATTCATATTCTGTATCAGCTAAAGTTGTAAAAGTACCTGAC